>JAGRAT010000180.1 GCA_020434495.1 Bdellovibrionales bacterium
CAAATAAGCAGACAAACCAGCAGAGCGCTCAACACGATCACGAGAAAGCTGTAGTGCTCACTGCGGTACCAAATATTCGTAGTCTTTGACAAAAACGGCCTCGATAAAACGTCGTTAACTATTTTGCGCTCAATATAAGCAAACTACAGGCCGACCTTTCCTGCAATAGCAGTAGGTGTGTGTATGTTACGTTGTATTGTTTCACTTGTTTTCTGGATCGCCGTAGCTCGCTGGAGCTATGCAGAAATAGAGCTCAACGCTCCTCAATACATCCCTCTTGTTGATTCACTACTGGAACGTATCACCCCCACTACTCACGACAAATGGCCTCGTGTCGAAGTCAGCTCAAACGAAGAACACATCAATGTAAAGGTAATTCCCGTTGGTTCAGATGAATCGGGGAAACCCCAGGAATATGCAATTCCACATCTTAGTACCTACTTCCCGCGTAGCTCCTAGCCGCAGAAACTCCTAAAATTTCGTAGGAAATCCTCCCTTCGCGGGAAAAGTTAGCGCCAGATCCTTACACCCAAGGAGTAGTGCTCCGATTCTCAAAGAGAAGAAGCGTAGTGGAGTACCCGATGGAGAATTCCGGCATAGGAGCGGCCCTCTCTGGATTGTTTGGCTTTGGGAAATCAGCAGATGCCCTTCTCGAAGAGGCAGCGAAGCGACGAGAAGCTCGCGGAAACAACAGATCCGAACGCGCATCAGAAGTTGCTGCGCAAAAGAAAGAAAAGTCCAAAAACTCAGCGCCACCAGAAGTAGTTGATCCTATCCCAGAAGAAGAGCCTCCCGTAAGCGAGCCTTCCGTACCAGCAGATGCCGCACCAGCAGATACAGACGTACTCAATCAATTGGCAGAGCTATATGTTAGGCAGTATGAGGAGGGTGCCGGGGTTACCCTCACCAAAGAGGCTCGTGATGCGAAAACAGCAGAAGTAGCAAAATTCTACGAAAACAAACAAGAACGACTAGATCTCGTGGTATTTGCGAACGATACCGCGACAGAATCTTAGCTATTCTTTAGAAGAAGCTTCGAAAATTTCTTCATTTTGGAGAGTCGCCAAGGCAGCATCTTCAAAAGGATTTCCAACCACATCCTGAGCAAGCTGTACCATGATGAGATGATAGAGAAAAACAACTATCATACTCGCAATGAGCACAATTCCCTTTGCATAGGAACGAATCTGCAGGTTCGGGCTCAATCCTTTGTAGAAAATCACCCATCCGTACACAACCATGATAGCGGAAAGGACATTTAAGAGTTGCACCGCTATGACAATCGAGGCAGCAAATACTGGAGCATAAGAATAGAGAATAACTCGTCGTGCATCCTTTAGGGTAACATCTTTCCCGGTTACTCCTCCTAATCGCTCCGGAATAATCCGAATCAGAGCAAACAGAGGTTTTGAAAGTAAAAACGGCAACACCAGATAAAATGCGGCAAAAAGCGACTGCTGCGCAAAAGTCATCTCCTTATCTGGGTAGACATACGGTAATACGAAATCTCCAGATACCGGGTGTATGACAGGATAGTGCAATCCAAGGAAAGCATATCCAAGGGTTGATCCAGCGAGCCACATCAACACCCCGGGAGCATAGTAGAGGAGAAACGGGCTCTGCCAAGGGAGATCTGTCTTCAGAATGGTATCCCAAGCGGTTGATGGTTTTCCAACCAATAGAGCAATTCTCGCGAGATACTGCGCAAGCCAATTCGGTTGCCGAGACTCACTAAGCGGTCTTTCTCCCTTCTCTTTCGATTCTAATTCATCGCTCACCGAACTACCGTAGCTCGGAAAGGAAACTCATAAAAGAGCCCGATGGAAGATCTTCGCAACTTGTACAATCGAAGAAAGCTCACTCAATGCTTGAGGAGATCAAGTAACTGTTGAATTAAACAGCTGCCAATCCTTGCAAACGAATCGATTCGTCAACCTCATAAGAAGCTGCTGCAGGAAACTCCTCGGCAGCGCTTTGACATTCTTTAAACGCTACTACGGGATCCGAAGATTGCCAGATGGCACCGAGCAACCCTGCACCATCAAATCCAAGATCCGCAACGTCCTTAATTCGCTCAGCACTTACCCCACCGAGAGCGATTACCTTGTTCTTTGAGTTCTGCACTGTAGTCTTCAACTCTTCAGACGAAAAGCACGCCTTGTAGTGCGGTTGTGAGATGCTATCAAAAATCGGTGAAAGAAAGGTGTAGTCATATATTTTTGGTGCAAATCGGAGATCCGAGAGATCGTGAAAAGAGCTACTCAATCGAAGATGCGGCGACTGTTCCAAGAGAAACGCATCCTGTTGACGACTCTGCAAGCTCGCTCTTCGCTGGCGCTCGCTCGTATGAATTCCACCGACAGGAAAATGAAGGACGAGATCGTGAAAGGAGTGAATAGAAACTCGACCCAAATACCTCGGCTCAACGGCACTTAGCCATCGTCGCAGCTCAGATACCGAATACATTGGCTTTCTCAGATGAAAGTGCTGAAGCCCGCTCTCAAATAGCTCATTAACCTTGGCTACCTCGTCATCAGTAGGCAGTCCATTCCAATTACCAGGCGTTGATAAGACTATCAGTTCCACAAGTCCTCCTGATGGTATCCCCAAAAGAGTAATAAAGTTTTTCTAAGAGAGAACCGCATTCCCCAATTCGTATCTGGGGAACGTGAGCAATTGCATCCAAGGACCGAATTTTCGATAAGCCAACTTTCCGATGAGGAATTAGGGCTCGGTTCTCAAAAATCGCTACGTTCTCTAATTGTCAGCCAGCTCTTTTCCTAACAGTTCTCCTAAGTTGCCTTACGATGCACTACTGGTGCTGCAAAGTATAAAAGCGAACTAGCTGTGAAGCGCGTGGTAGAGGGTTTCGAGCCCTCACGCTCGGCGAAGTATTCGCAATATTGGATAGATAAGCAAAATTTGGCTAGGGAAAAGCTTTAAAAACCGAATGATCATTCAGTAGTTATCCCCCCGGAGGGACAACAAAGACTGGCCACTGCGAATACGGGAATTCCATTGGCGGCACAGTGTATTAGCGTTCAGTGACAAAAGAGCTAAGTTCTCGATTTCCTGCACACTTCAGCAATTTCAACCCATAACGGTTGAGTAGGTATCCATTACGAGGTTTTTCATGGCATTGGTGTGTGGGACAGGGATGCCCCACAGTGTTTTATCAATATTTTTCAGGGGTTACAGGACGGCTTTTCTCCTTCTCCTCCTGGGCATCTCACCGATTTATGCGGTAAGCGCGGATGAGATTCGCAAATCCCCCCTCGATTCCGTTAAATTCTCAGAAAGCGAAGACGGTGGATATCTCCCGGCAAGCCAGTTTTATGAGACCGCAAAAGAGCTCGGCCTTTCACCTAACGATCTTAGGCTGCGAGCACTCTTTAACCCGGAAGCTCGCGAGCAATTAGAATCTCGACCTACAGAAGCTCCTGCCCCAGCCACCCAAGAATCCCAAGAGGGCACAAAGCCAAAAGTATTTGCGCACGTCAAAGATAAGAGCGGTGGGACTGAAGTAATTTCTATCGGCAAGGTGCTCGAACCACACCTGAAGATGGTTGTCGCGCGCAAGGAAGAATTCAAACAGATCGCGCTCGATCATCTGAAGCTCCAACAGAAAAAGGCGATTGAATCATTCAAGCTCGATCCAAAACCAAACTGCCTCTTCAATAAGACGGATAAGACCGTTTTTGATACCCCTCTTCCGAATCGTGCTCACGAAACAGTAGGAGACATTCTCTTTGTTCCACCGAAGTATTTCACAACGAATGTAAAAGAAATTTTTGGCGAAGGTGTAAAGCTAGTTCTTTACGATAGCTCAAAACCGAGTCCATACACCCTAATGGCGAAACTCTATGAGGTGACGTGTCTCCCATACCGTATTCGAGCGACTGGTTCGGTTCTGTATCAACACTACGGAGAACCAGCTCTCCGAAATTATGATGGAAACCCCCATGGTGATGGTAAAAACTTATTGGAATAAAGTCGTAGTAGTGGCTACGACTATCGCGTGCTTTGCAAACATTGCCCTTGCAGATCCTGTACAAGTGCTTCGAGATAACCTGCCACCAACCGATTGGCCATCCGCTGGGATTACCTATCTCTACATGCTGGATAAAATTCCAGACATTGCAAACCTGGTAGCCGACTCATACTCCGATCCCCTGAATCCGATATCTCCTGCCCAAGTAAAAAATATTGTGACTGGCATTGCACCCGGATCAAGCGGCGAGGACGAATTCCAACGGGTGGGTCGCACTTACGATGGTGGTCAAAATATTCTTCTCATTGCTCTAAAAATGGTATTCGACTTTGTGGATAACATTGTTGACTTCTATACCGGTGAAGCCGACTGGGCAATCACCGGCCTCTGCAACAAAAAGACAAAATTCTATCCATATCAGCGCTATACCTGGCCCTCGCTATGGTTTGAAGAGACCGATAAGATGGGTAGGGGACAATACCTCGACGACCTTGTCATCTGGCCCCTGTTCGAGCAGTTTCTCTTTGATGGACCATCACCAGGGCCACGATTCTCCGCCGACAACATCATTGACTTTCCTGGCAATGTCTATGATTACGCCAAAACTCAATCTCGATATGACATCAACCGGTCTATGGCGCTAACAATGCCAAAAGGAAATGGAGAGCAGCAAACCAATTTTGAGCGAATCGTTGAATACAGCCCAATTCTTGGTGAAGTAGGAAAGAAAGGAAGTGTTCCTAGTGCTCCAGCGGCAATTGATCAATTCGAAGACTATCCCGGCGCTCTTAGTCGCGGGGAAACGAGCATGACTCACCGAAATATCGAGTCATACCGCTTTGATGGATTAGCAAATCTGACGAACATACCAGTGGCATTTCTTGGGAACTGTCACCATCGGTACCAGTCAATCAACGCATTCCCTTTCATACACAGAACTGACAATCCTCTCTATTACTACAATGCCCGCTCACCGAGCTATAACGATACAACACTGATGTTTCGTGGACAGGTTTCAAAGCTTATCAACCCAATCGATAGCGTTTCTTCTACTCCAGGTCATTGCACCGCATACGACCTCCTCGGAACTCCAGGTGCAAGTGGAATGATAGGCTCACTTGGATTTTATCCGAACGCGAAATATGGATTACTCACTGAAGTAAATAAGGGAGTACTCGGTGGAATTGCCACCCTCACAACCGCTACTGATAAAAACTGTCTTCGACATGCTGGATCGATTTATCCACTTACGAATCGCATTCAGAAAGGGAAGAACTTTGAAGCTGACTTTTGGCTAAAGCTCATTCGGTTCGACGTACTTTCAAATCTGGTATCATTTCAAAATCTCCCAAGCCATCACAGAACGGCCGGTCGTGGAAGTAGATGGGCAACAAAAGTTCAACTCACTGACGGAGTTTTTGGATCAAGCGGCCCATCACCGGTCCTCACTCGCTGGAGCAATCCGTGGTCAAATCCAACTGGCTATGACAATTCAAAGCCAGGCGGAGAAGATGTCTATATTGCAAGCGGTGTGGAGTGGAACACTTATGAATGTTGCCCAAGTGGCTACAGCGTTATTGTTGGTGACAACCCGCAAATTAAAGGACGAGAACGGTACGGGGACGGATGGTATTCTTTTTAAAACAACACACGGCATACTGCCTCACGATTATTTATATTCTTGGCTTCATCACGCCTTGCGTTGCAGATGGCCCAAGTCCTCGGGAGTTCTTCCGAGGGGACTATGTTCAAGAACAGATGGGCAATACCTCTGCTCAGCCTCAGATCACCCAGCCTGGGCAGACACCAAAGATGATTGGCAAAGAACAGGAGCTCGGTGCCTCACCAACTGCTGAGACAGTGGAGGTACAGGGGCCAAAAGATGGGTTCATTACCCCAACATTTCAAGAGGAGGAGAAAAAGGAAAACGAGAACGAAGAAGACGACGAAAACTCAAGGACGATTCCGATTCAAGAACTCTCTATGGTCATTAACGCAACAACAGCGGATGAATCCTTTCGGCTCATTAACATATTCACTACATTGCTTGAAGAATACGATATTACCCCGGAGGCCGTATATACTATGCAAATTCCAACGTGGGTGGTACGTGATGCTCCACACGATTGGGCCAAAGTTATCGTGCGCGGCGGCAAAATTGCAATGAACCGAAAGCTCATTGAAGAGTATAACATCGAACGAGTTCCAACTTGGATAGCGAGAACAGCTGAAGGAGATGTTATTCTCGAAGGCTATGAGGACATCTCCCCATTTTTAAACTTCAAGGGAGAACTCAAGCGCAAGAAGCTAGAGCGGATGCGGGAGCAAGGCCCAGAGCAAAAGGAGCTCGGACTGATTCCAGTAAACGCAACTCCGGAAAGCCTAGCACCAAATCAGGTGACCCCCGCCAGAGCTACAGAGATTCTGGGAGGTGGTCCGCCGGATACTTCCGAGTTCACTCTTCCTGAAATGAAGAATGTTTCTATTCCGGAAGTAAAAGAGATTTCAAAAGAGCATGTGAGGAAACTCTTTGAAGGAGCTCAGCCATGATACGACACCTACGATGTCTTCCATTTCTTCTCTTCTTGGCCTTTGTCGGCTGCTATGACGTTCCGTTCCTCATTGAAAGCGAGAGCAAAGCTGTCATCAATGACAAGGTACTTGGACAGTGGACCTCGGTTAAGCAGACCGACTACGACCGGGGAATCGAATTGCAGATCAAACGAGACGAAAATTCTCCTTGGTACACTGTCAGCAAGACTGACCTTTCGAATGGAAAGGTGGAACATC
>JAGRAT010000181.1 GCA_020434495.1 Bdellovibrionales bacterium
AACAAGTCCCGATGCCTCATCACTTAAGATGTCTCCGAACAAATTCGTAGTAACAATCACCTGGAACTCCTCGGGGCGCATCACGAGCTCCATAGCCATTGCATCAACAAATCGCTCGTCAACCGTGAGGTCCGGATACTCAGCAGCAAGCTCAAATCCAATCTTTCGAAATAGTCCACAGGTGTGACGAAGGACATTCGCTTTATGCACCAAGGTAACTCTCGATTTTCTCAAGGTAAGCGCCAATTCGAACGCGTAGGTGAGTATGCGCTCGCAACCACCCTCTGTAATTCTTCGCTTGGCAACCCAACCATGAGGAATACGCTCTTCTTCCCGAATGTACATCCCTTCACTGTTCTCGCGAACGACGACGAGGTCTACATTCTCATATCGTCCAATTCCTGGAAGGCTCTTTGCTGGTCGCACGTTGGCATACAAACCTAACTCCTGTCGAAGAGTTAAAGTGAGGGAGCTGTACTTGCTATCACCAGCAGGGTTTGTATTGGCGCCGTACAAGACGGCATCCGCTTCTCTGCAGAGCTGAAGATCCGCTTCCGAAATTGTTTCGCCAGTTTCTAAGAAGTGATCGTAACCGGCCGAGATGTCTGTGAACGCAAATGTGTCAGGGAAGAGAGTTTGCAACACCTCTTTCGTTACCCCTACAACCTCTGGGCCGATTCCATCTCCACCAATTGTGACAATGTTCTTCACTAAGTTACGAGCTCCTCGATGTCGTGATCTCTTACAAAGCTGGCTAATCCCCCAGCTTCTATAAGCTGAATCATGACCTGAGGCAACGGTTTGGTCTGTATATGGGCGTTTCCGGTAGTCGAACGAAGAACTCCTGTCGAAAGGTCTACTTCTGCGTTATCGCCATCAGAAAATACATCCAAATCCTCATCCGTTTCAAGAACAGCAAGCCCGATGTTCATCGCGTTTCGGTGAAAGATTCGAGCATACGATTTGGCAACGACAGCGGTAATACCCGCCGCCTTGATTGCTATCGGAGCGTGCTCTCGAGATGATCCACACCCAAAATTTTCGCCAGCGATAAGAATGTCACCTTGTTGCGCCTCTTTTGGGAGATCCGGCCGGTCCTCGCAGAAGACATACTTCGCAAGCTCCTGAGGATCGATAGTAATATTGTAGCGAGCCGGGATGATGACATCAGTGTTTACATCATCTCCAAATTTCCAAATTCTTCCCATTGCTTCTCTCCTTATTGCATATACGGTCGTGGGTCAGTGATCTTCCCTTCAATCGCTGTCGCAGCAGCGGCTGCAGGACTGCCGAGGTAGATCTCAGATTCAGGTGATCCCATCCGGCCAACAAAGTTTCGGTTCATAGTGGTAAATGCCCGTTCTCCCGGTCCGAGCAATCCGCCGTGCCGTCCGATACAAGCGCCGCATCCAGTAACGCCGATCGTACATCCAGCATCGTGGAACACCTGGATAAGGCCGTTCTGCAACGCCTTCTCATACACCTTGCGACTCGCTGGCGTAATAATCGTCCGGGTAAAGCGATTGACCTTTCTCCCTCGCAGAATAGCGGCCGCCTCAGCCAAATCCTCGTACCGGCCATTTGTGCAAGTTCCGATGAAGACCTCATCAATTGGAAGACCGCTCATCTCCTCAATTGATTTGACGTTGTCTACTTTCGGGTGACACGCAACCTGTGGAGTGAGTGAAGATACATCGATTTCAACCACCCGCTCATACTCTGCTTCCACTGGAACTATTCGTTCAAACGGGCCTACTGCCTCGGTTTCGTTCTCAAGAAAACCTATCGTGGTATCATCAACCGCGATGAGCCCGCAGGTGCCACCAACCTCAGTTGACATATTCGGGAAGACGATGCGGTCAGGCATTGAACAGTTCTCAATGAACGATCCAGAGAACTCCAACGATTTGCCCCGTCCTCCAGTTGCGGTAAGTTCCCGCAGCACAGCGAGCATTATGTCTTTGGCTGTTACTCCCGGGGTGGCTTCCCCGTTTAGGACAACGTGTACAGTTTCTGGTACCCGAAACCAGGTTTTTCCAGTGCACCAACTCACCCCTATCTCGGTTGATCCAAACCCCACACCAAGCGCGGCAAACGCTCCGTACGTATTCGAGTGTGAATCCCCGCCGATGATAATGTGCCCTGGCTTTACAAATCCTTCTTCAATCATCACTTGATGACATATCCCCTGATGATAGAAATTCGGGAGATCGTTTTCCTTGATGAAATCCACAATTCGCTTCTGCGCCTCTGCCGCCTTTAAGTTTGGTGCAGGGTAGGCGTGATCAAAGTGGATGACTATTTTGTTCTTATCAAATATCGGCTTTCCGACATCCCGATACGCCTTAATGGCGAGCGGGGTCGTATTGTCATGTGTCATCATGTAATCAAGGTCGGCAAAGATAATCTCTCCTGCTGTTACCCTTCTTCCAATTTTCCGACTGAGAATTTCTTCAACGAGTGTTCCCATGCTTTCTCCTAACCGTTTACTACTTGTGCTATCTGTTGAACTTCTTGCGCAGGACGCTCTGGGTGATGGTTCAACCAACTAATAATGAGCCGAAGCTCCTCGAGCGGAACGGCGCGGCCACTTTCTCCAATACGCTTAATATGTCGAAGCGCTTGATGCCCGATCTCTTTCTCAAATGGAATGCCGAGCAGGTCAAAGGCAGCCTGTACTGAGCTAATTCCGGACATGTGATCGAGTGCAAAAGAGCGGATTCTTCCAAATGCCTCAGGAGAGAGACTTTCGTAGTGTGCTGGGTCTTTAGCTGCGGCATGGGTATGGACACCTGCACAATGTGTAAAGGCATTAGCCCCAACAACCGGAGCTGTCGGTGGAATCGGAATCCCAGTGTACGAACTCACCAGTGCATAAAGCTCTGTTAAGCGAGGAAGATCGAGCGATTTCTCAGGAGCGAATTCGGGAAGGGTTGCTATGAGCTGCGCTAAATCTACGATACCTGCGCGCTCACCAAGTCCGAGGGTTGAAACATCTATGATTTCTGCTCCTGCTCTTAAGCCATCAAGTGCATTTGCAAGAGCAAGTCCGCGATCATTGTGACAGTGCACAGCGATCATCGGCTCCAGTCCTGCAGCAAGGAGATCTTCTTTCAGTGTAGCAACGTAATCGTACATGCTGCGTACATGCGGCATCATATACCCAGTGGTATCCGCTATACTGATGATGTCAGCGCCGGCTTGTGTCGCTGCTTTTGCTGCTTCCAAAACATTATTGTAAGAGCTCCGGACGGTATCTTCTGGGGTATAGCGGATCATTATCCCGGGAGAACTTTCTCTCGCGTACTGAATGACGTCGGTAATCTGATCAATAGCTGCTGAAAGAGGCGAGCGAAAAACGTTATCGAGCCTCTCCTGCGAAACGCAGTAAAAGATTCCAAGAAACTGCGCCCCGCATTCAAGCGCAAGCTCTACGTCGGGTCGGAGCGAACGGGCGTGCGCCGCAACCCGCGCCCGTAGTCCTTTTGTTGCCACCTGTTCCACGGCCATTCGAATGCCGTCACTGACAATCGGATGTCCTACCTCAATGATATCCACCCCTAGCTTGTCGAGGAGCTCAGCAATCGCAAGCTTTACGTGGGGAGGGAAGGCAACTCCTGGGGTCTGTTCTCCCTCTCTAAGGGTAGTATCAAGTATGAGCATGGTCGGACCTCTTATGTACGTTTGGTGGGGCCCCAGGCATTTCTCGGTTGTAACTGCTACCGTTTCGGGACCCGCTGTGACACAATTCTCCGAAATTAAAACGAGTGGCAAAGTTTCTCATGGAAAACACAAACATAACAAAAAGTGTTATATCTACAACAAAAGCAATTCTTCTCATGGCGCTCCTGCCTTTTTTTCTGGTTGGCTGCGGCTACGGATTTCGGGGAAGTGAAAGTGCGCTTCCCCCAGATGTGGAGAGGGTTTTTATTCCGGTGGTTACGAACGAGAGTACTGAAGCTGGAATCGATCTCCTCGTTACCGAGGCGCTCCGTGATGAGTTCGACCGCTACGGAACGTTGACGGTGGTCGACAAGCGCTCTGACGCAGATGCGGTCCTTACCGCCACCATCAAGAGCATTACCCGAGAACGCGGTGCCACTACTTCCAATACAGATACCGCGCTTCAGCTCTTTACTGTGATGACCCTCGAGGCAGAACTTCGAAAACGAAGCGGGGCTCTCCTCTGGAAGAACGATCGCATGCGGGTTTCCAAGGTGTTCGGCGCGCAAGGTGGGGTAGTCGTGACATCCAGTGCTGACTTTGCTGCTGGAAATATAGGCTCCTCTGATGTCTCTAACCTAAGCGACAGAGAGGTAAGTCGAGGACAAGAACTTCAAGCGTTGGAAGACCTCTCCGAGCAGGTTGCCGAACAGATATATTCAGGAGCGGTTCTCCCTGAGTTTTAGAGATTCTCACACGTGTCATTGAACTACATTCTTATCTGGCTAACTGGGCTTGGAAGCGTATTTGGAGTTCTTCGAAACCGAGGAAGAGAAGAAGCAGAGATCCTCTTTGTCTTCCGCAGCGCTCTTCTCACCTTCGCAACTCTTGTGACCGGTGTCTTTGTTCTTCCTGCATTTGCAGGATACATCGCCTGTGTCCCTTGGCTGATAGGAATGGTTCTTCCACAGGTCCTCTTGACCCGACTCATTGCGGCATATGAGCTAGGGGATTCAGTGCGTGCGTTACGGTGTGCGCAGTATCTTAAACTCTTACCCGGTGCGAGTAGGTGGGCGGTTCTTTGGGAGCGGCTCATCTCCACTACCGCTCGCTTAGGCAGTCCACTGCAAGAAAGTGCATTGAAAGAAAAGGACTTAGAGCTCTTGTCGCGACTCACCCGTACCGCAAGTCTGGCTTCCCTCTACGCAAGGGCAGCCCTTCTCTATTCGTTGTCAGGATGGAGAGAGCTGCTGCTTTTCTCGGAAGAGATCGCCCTGCGGGGACAGGGAAGGCGCCCCTCCTTTCATTTTACCGAGATGCACCTTGTCGCCCTTGCGGAGCTTGGTCGGTGGAAGGATGCGCTCGGGTTACTGAATGGCTACCTGGAGTATTTTCCAAAGGGTTCTGAGGCGAGGGTACGCCTACTTAATAGATTGCTCCAGTATCTCCCTCCTCAAGAACTCTCCATCGTTTCGATTGAACTCGAAGGCTCCACAAATATTACCGACTCTAGAAAAACTCCCTGGGCCATTAATCTCCTCTCGGGGCTATGTTGTTTGGGGTATTTGGCAGAAGTCGTCTTCGGGGTGGATAGAGTCATTGAGCTCCTCGCCTTTGACCCTTTTCAGATTTTGCTCCTTCACGAGTGGTGGCGAATCGTGACATGTGGGCTTGTACACGCTGACCTTCTTCACCTCGGGTCAAATGTGCTCGGAATCGCCATCCTTGGACCATTTTTAGCTAGGCATCTCGGGTCTCTCCGGTTTGCCGTATTCTTCTTTGTTGCCCTCGTTGGAGCCTCCCTGATAATGCTCGGATTGATGTGGTTTAGTATCGCCGAGCCTAACCCTATGATTGGTGCTTCTGGCGGCGTTATGGGGCTTGTCGGGGGGTATCTCTCCTACTATATGAACAGCTACCGACGCACTGGCTCGCTCTACCACAAGGAGCAGCTACGAGGGATCCTCCTAATCGTTTGTCTTCAAACCCTCTTTGATATCATGACCCCAAGGGTCAGTTTTTTTGCCCATTTAGGGGGGCTTGCCACCGGGCTTTTGCTCTTTCCCTTGGTTTCTTCGAGTTCAGTTCAAAAGTCCTAATCATTTGGAAACATTTTTTGTTTAGTGCCTCCTGCCATGTTACCACTCCCTATGGTGTTTCGCCTGCGGGCGAGTTGATGAGTGAATTACGTTAAACATGAATACGGATCCAGGTAGTCCACGGGAGCCTTCCGGTGAGGCTTCTCTTGAAAGGGTAGCCGGGCTTTTACAGCCCGAAATCAGCAGCATTTCTAGCCGCTTAGAGAGCGATCCCTCTTTCATTCCACCGACTCTAGAAGAGATAGCAAAGAAAATTGGCCTTAGCGTTGAGCTTGCTACCAAGGTACTTGAAGCCTCGGAAGATGAGGGCATCAAACAGTATCTAAAGGCAGAGCAAGAGGTGTTGAAGCGAGCGGATGAACTTGGTCCTATTCAGACTCGCTCTTATGTCTGGCTTACCCTCGCTCGGCTCGATGAAGAGGTTCGAATACCATCTCTTCCAACTCTCGCTGCTCAGTATGATACCAGTGAGCTAGTTGTGAAATTGGTCTTACGAAAGCTAAAACCGGAGGACCGAGAGCTGTTCCTTGAAAGAGCGCAAAAAACCGAACAGCTCGATCTTCAGGATAACGTCGCAGCAGCAGTCTTAGGAGTGGTAATCGCGAACGTAGCGACTCCCGGTATCCAGGTTGATCCCGTGAAGTTCGATCAAGCGACGGCAAGACAATTTCGATGCGAACCCGATCAGGTGAAGCGAATTCGAGAAAAACTTCGAGTCGGTAGAGAGCTCTTTGTGGAAGGTGCTACCGAGCAACCGGTCTTGGAGCTCGCCCAAACCCAGCCAACTTCAACAACAGTAACAACGACACGAACACCGGAAGCAGAAGAGGAATCCCCCGAAACTGCTCCAGAGAAGGACCCAAGCACCTTTGTTGCTGAACTTACAGCGATTGCAAACGGCGAAGCGCCAATTCCTGAAGGTGTCACCACCGCAAATGGCTTGGGCGACGCACTCGGAATGAGGCGAGGTCAATTTGTCTATGCTCGGAGGCAGTTGGACCACGATACGG
>JAGRAT010000182.1 GCA_020434495.1 Bdellovibrionales bacterium
GTTCAAGAAAAGGGTCTGACATGAAATATATTGCCTTTGCCTTCGTTATTGCTCTTGGGATACTCCCCGCCCCCAATGCCCATGCTGGGGAAACCTTTAAGCGAAAGTGTCCTTATAGCTGTAAAGAGCTCGGCATTCCGAAATCTCACTGCAAAGACTCGAAGAAAAAAGACAAGTGCGCCGTTGAGGTGATGCCGGGAGCTAACGCAGGACAGAAAGTCACTTTGAAAAAGAAGTGTCCCTTAAGTTGTGAATCAATGGGGATTCCAAAGGAACGTTGCAAAGACTGGAAAGATGGCGAGAGTTGTCACGTTCAGTTCTAGTTTAGCGTGTCCCAAATGGCCTATTACGACCATTTGGGACGACTACTTTTCTTTCTATAGCTACTGTGCGCCCAATCATCGGCCTACAAGTTCGCTTCAATAAAAGAACGGTGGTTCCCCTGATTTAGGTTGGTCCACTGCGATTCATCAAAGGTAGCAGCACCGTTCACTGCACATTCAGACGGACCTCCGGTCGAGAGATCCCCGATAATCTTCCATTTCCCAGACGATGTTTCGTAGAGCCAAAGAGCTCCCCCTGAATCACCAACACAGGTGGAGCCTTCATTGTCACCTACGTTGTACCGGGTTTCTATACGGGTATTGTCAAAGCTTTCAATGGTATTGATTGTAGCTCGAAGAATCCCGGTAGAATTTACTTCGCTCACGCCATAACCGGCCATTACGACAAAATCCCCGACGGAAAAGCTACATCCCCAACAGATCTCAGCGATATTCACCCCAGAGAAGGATCCCGAAAGCTTTACGATAGCTGAGTCAGAGACGTTGGAGCTCCCACCCGGCCAATTAGGATTCTGGACAAATGAAGCCATTGAAATAGAAGTTCCATCCGAAAGAGCAACGGCAAGACCATTAACTGAGCTTGTTCCAGCAAAGCAGTGAGCAGCAGTGAGTACTGTGTTCGCTGCGATGAGAGTCCCAGTACAAAATGCTTCACCACGATCTGTCAAAGCAACAACGGGTGAAGCGCTGACAGAAGAGCACTGAGCTCCGTTAGCAATTCGAGAGTACACCCGGTCCGTTGAAAACGTTCCAACTCCTCCAGGATTGGCAATGATATCACATGAGCGCGAGATAGAAGCACTGTTCCAGCAGGATCGACACTCAGATCGACGCGCAGCTTTAGCAGCACTTATCCGTGCTTGCGCAGTAGAAAACCCTGAATCGTCACCCGCTCGAAGCGCAATACGCTTATCTCGCTTAGCTCCTCTTAAAAGTCGGAGAGCTAAAATTCGGCAGCGGCGAAGATTGATCTCATAGTCTTCATAGAAGATTCCACCGTAGCAGCCGCTATCATCTTCCAATTCCGAACAGGTAAAATCAGAGAGGGAAAATGTTGGAACTTGCGCAACACACACACTCGCTCCAAGACAGAGAAAAAGGGTTACAGCACCGATGGAAAGTCGCATGTACATCCTCAATTTTTAAAATCTAGAGAATCAATTAAGCCACCTGATGGACGACGGTATTGGCCATAAGCTTAAGCGGAGACTTCATCATTTACCCTTGTTGTGAGGAAAAACACGCCGTTTGTCCCCATCTCAGAAATTTTCGTAGGGTTTCAGGTACTTACGCACAACTATGGACGTCCCCATAATGGCAACCGGACTCACCTCGGGAGATTTGAATTCCCAATTTTGAAGCTCGTCGTCAATTTCGCCATCGAGAGTTCGTTTGAAACTATTCACCTGCTAAGTTAGCGTACTTTTTTAAAATACAAACAAAGAGAAATGAATGTTTGACTCCCTCTCGTCAAAACTTGAAGCCGCTTTTAAGAAGATACGGGGTCGAGGCTCCCTCTCAGAAGCCGACATCGTCGCCACCATGAAAGAGGTGCGCATGGCGCTCCTTGAAGCAGACGTTAACTTTAAGGTCGCCAAGGATTTTTGTGACCGAGTTGCAGAGAAATCGAAAGGCGAAGAAGTTCTAAAAAGTCTCACCCCGGATCAAACAGTTATTAAACTTGTTCAAGAAGAGCTCACTGAGACGATGGGGTCTGGAGCCAGTGAACTGAACCTAGGAGTCGCTCCACCGATGATCATCATGCTCGTTGGTCTTCAGGGTTCTGGAAAGACAACAACCATTGGAAAGCTCGGTAGATACTTACGGGATGAAAAGAAACGAAACCCTCTACTCGTTCCAGCCGACGTTTACAGAAAGGCTGCTATCGATCAGTTAAAAACCGTTGGTTCACAACTTGGGCTTGAAGTATTTGAAACCTCCACCGAAGACGATCCGGTAGATATCGCTAAGCGCGCAGAGCAACATGCAAAAAACTCTGGCTTTGATACCGTTATCATCGATACTGCGGGACGCTTGCAGATAGATCAGGATCTCATGTCCGAGCTGCAAGAGATGAGCGATGCGATAGAACCGCATGAAATCCTTCTTGTCGCCGATGCCATGACTGGACAAGAAGCTGTAAATGTTGCCAAAGGGTTTGACGAGGCGCTTGAGCTTGACGGACTCATCTTAACAAAACTCGACGGCGATGCGCGAGGTGGGGCCGCCCTGTCGATGAAAGAAGTCACCGGAAAGCCAATTAAGTTTATCGGTATCGGGGAGAAGCTCGATGCCTTAGAGGTATTTCATCCAGAGCGGATGGCGAGTCGCATTCTTGGAATGGGCGATGTAATGAGCCTTATTGAGAAGGCCACCAAAGAAGTTGATGTAGAAGATGCCATCGCAATGCAAAAAAAGATGGCGAAGAACGAGTTCACCTTTGATGATTTTTTAAGCCAGCTCAAAATGATGCGTCGCATGGGGAGCATCTCAAGCCTTATGAATATGATTCCCGGAATGGGAAAAATGATGAAACAGATCGATCCAGAGATGGCCGAGAAAGAGCTGAAGAAAACTGAAGCGATCATCCTCTCGATGACCCGCGAGGAGCGTCAAAAACCGAATGTCATCAACGGCAGTCGCAGAAAACGGATAGCAAAGGGCTCTGGAGTAAGGGTTCAAGATGTAAATCAGCTCCTGAAACAGTTCGCTCAGATGCGACAGATGATGAAGCAAGTCTCGAAGATGGGACTCGGAGGTTTGATGGGCGGTGGCGGCTTGATGGGTGGTGGAATGCCGAATCTCGGCAAGCTTATGCGGGGCTTGAAGTAACACCGCATGAAGTAACACGATATGAAGCGAGACGCTCAGACCGTTAGAACCATCAGTTCCAAACTCTCACGAAACCCCAATTATCATCTTCCCTATCCATGTTCCGTTCACCGGAAGCTCAATATGTGTTGAAGCCGCAGCCGGTTCGACGCATACAAATGCAAGGTGATCGCCATCACCCATGTCTGACTTTTCCCGAGCATACTCGGCAGCGGCTCTCCACAATACCACATCTGGAAATCCTTCTTGCTGAATTGAGATCGTACGTCCACTTGCACTATCAAGAAGAGCGAAACTGGAGGGGACCTCGTGGTACACCCGATTTACCGCATCGCTAAAGTCCGGAAAATCTTCTCCTTGCACCTTTTCCGTAAAAGCATCGAGCGCGTCTTCATAACGAAGCCCTTGAAATCCACGAACCTTGGCATTAGGAACATTCTCAACCTGAAAGTAGGGATGAAAACCAGCGCCAAAACGAAGAGAAGAATCGCCTACATTCGAAACTTTCAACTCCAGCTCTAATTGCTCGGCAAGTCGGACAGAAAGCACCGCTTCAAAGAGATTCCCTGGCCATTCAGCAAGCGCATAATCGTTTTGTGCAAGATGGAGGTCTATCTCGACCAATCCCCGTTCTGCATGAGTTCGACAAACTTTCCAAATCAAGTGACGAGCGAAGCCATGCGACTTCATCTGCGGATATCTCCCCTTATCGACTTCCAGTCCACCAAATTGCGGGAAAATGATTGGGATTCCACCTCTTATGCTGTCGTTTTTAAACTCACTACACGCACTTAAGTAGAAAACCTCCGTCTTACCAGAGGGAATCCATGAAGTAATGTGTGCTCCCTTGAGATACAGCTCAAGAAGAGTACCACCCTGAAGACGAAGGTTGGCCTTCGTGAGGCCATCTGCTCCGACAGAAAATTGGACGCCCTCAAGACCAAAGCGACTATTGAGTTCTAGAGTTTCCTTATTTTGAGCGTCCGGCTCATCAGAAACATGCACAAGAGTTACCCTCTATAACTATATTCGCTTCATCCTCGCTGCAAGTTCGACAACATTGTGCTCCTTCACCGCAGCGACATTTATTCGACCGTTGGGAAGCATATATACCTGCTCCTCTTCTTCCAAAACTTTTACCTGCTCCGGAGAAAAGGGGAGCATAGCAAACATCCCCTTTCGTGCTTCGATACCACCGTGAGGCACACCGACCTTTTCAAGCTCCCTCGCCAACAGTCGTCCTCCATGGCGAATTTCTTCCGCCATCTGTGAAAGCTCACGCTCCCAATCAGCTCTTAGCGTACTATCGGTCAGCACCTGGGTAATCGCGCGACTCACCAACGCAGGAGGGTTCGAGATGGTTGGCCGCTGAATCGACTCGAGCACGCCAAGGACCTTGGCACTGGTGCTATAGCCCTCTGGCAATGCCACCAGGCATGAACCGATCCGCTCTTCGTAAAGAGAGGCAATCTTTGAAAATGAAAACGCGACTAGAGTTGGAACTTTCTGTTCAACAAAATGGCGAACCGAAAAGAGATCCTCTGCAAGCCCCTTGGCAAAACCGGCATAGGCGACATCGAATACCGTAACAAGGTCCCGAGCCTTAACGTCCTCACATAGTTCCTTCCACTGCTCCGGGGTTAAATCAGCACCGGTTGGATTGTGACAACAACCGTGAAAGCTAATAGCAGAACCAGGCTCTAGAGATGAAATTGTTTTTCGCATCTCATCGTAGGTGATTTCCGCCCGGGACGAATCAAAGTACGGATAGCTACTGATTGCGAGTCCCGCAAAAGGAAAGATCTTTTTATGGTTTCCCCATGTAGGGTTACTGAGCGCAATAGATTTCACCCCCAAAATCTTGAGAAACGAGGCTTGTACAAAATTCCCGCCTGTACCGCCAAGTGCCTGACAAGAGCCAAGCGCACCCTCCTCCCGTACCCGGTCCGCAAGATCTTTTCCGAGCACGAGCTCCTCCAACGCGGCACGAAATGCTGGCGCTCCTACAATCGGAAGATAACCACCGGATGGTTCATCTTTAATTCTCTTTGAAAGCTGATCCTCCAGTGCCGTACGGACACTCTTCAGCACCGGAGTCTTTCCTTCCGAGTTAATGAACTTTCCGACACCGAGGGTAAACGGTTCCTTTGACAGAGTACCGTCGCTATGACGCTTCTTCGCCGATTGAAAGCGAGCCATAAGGGCGAAGATCTGATCTTCGACGGGATCTGGAAGGGACAAACAGAGGTCTCTAACGGATGATGCCACGACTACTCCTGCTATAAATGAAGACACCGGCAGATTAGTGGAAACAGAGAAAAATTCCAAGATTGGCGGGCAAGAATGGGGAGTTGTTACCGTTTACGATATGAGCACCGCGTGGTAGGAATATCGAATGGCAACCAACCATCAATCGGAAGAACATCAAACCGGGGATAGCCAAAAACTTGGCGCAGCATTTCATCTTTACGGCGTCCCCTCTCACATCGGTACCGACTCTGACACTACTCAGTCCAGCGATTCAGAGTTAGGACCTGCTTCTATCCGAGATACTTACGCGAAGCTGTTTGGTGGTTACAACATACCGCAGTATTTTACTGATCAAGGGGACGTGCCCATTATCCCCCAGGGCTCAGTCGATGAACTACTAGACGCCGTAGAGAAGAAAGTTACCGAGACCTTACAAGCTAGAAAAAAGGTGGTTATGCTTGGAGGTTCACATACCTTTACCCTCGGTTCCCTTCGTGCGGTAAAAAAAGAAGTCGGGAATTTCTCCTTGTTATACTTTGACGCCCACCCAGACTTAATGCCCGAGCAAAGAGTATACTTCGGTTCTACATTGCATCATGCGATAGAGGAAAAAGTGCTCGACCCAAAACGGATAGGATTTGTTGGCATTCGACAAATTGAGCAAGAAGAGCAGGCACGAATAGACAAAGATCATATTAAAGTTATCTCCCCTTCTTATCTAACGAAGAACGGAATCGAAACTACCTTATCTGAGCTTAAGGGGCATCTTCCACCACCGTACTACATGAGCATCGATTTAGATGGAATGGACCCGGCTCTCGCTCCTGGGGTAACAACCCCATTTCCGTTTGGCCTAACCTCCCGTGAGCTGCTCGCGCTCACTACCCCTTTTTGCGGAAAAGATCTTCTCGGCTTTGAAATCGTAGAATACTCAAAATCCCGGGATGTCAGCGAAACAACGGCAATCCTTGCCGCGGCCTTGCTACAAGAACTCACGGCAGCGACAGCAGCGTAGGCGCAACAAAAGCTTAGGCCCGACAAACTGCAGTAAAAGGGCCGTTCCACTTGAGTACGGAAGAACTCCAAGTACACTGGAAACCATGCTCGAAGTCCCTAGGCCCAGGCCCCTCCAGTCGAATGCTCATGTTGGGCTCCCTGCCGTAAGGGACACAGTCGACGAAACTCCCGGGCCCGCTCTCAATCGAAACCTGCCCACTATTGAAGGAAAGCTTGAAACCATTCTCCAAAATCCTGATTACGCGATCCGATTCGTAAACCTGGGAGAATACATCGAGATCCT
>JAGRAT010000183.1 GCA_020434495.1 Bdellovibrionales bacterium
ACGAGCCGGTTGATGACACTTGTGGCGATTGCAACGTGTTGCCTCCTACTCATTGGTGTTCAATCCGCCTTCGCGAAGAGAACTCAGTACATACAGGTGAAACAAGCTTTCCTTAAAGCTGAGCCGAAAAGCTGGAAAAAAACGATTGCCAAGCTTTCGTACAAGGACCAGGTCGAAGAGCTTGAAGAGCAAGATGACTGGGTGAAAGTTATCGCTAACGGCAAGACCGGGTATTTGCATGAGAGCGCCTTGAGCTCTCGACAGATTGTGGAAAGCAAGGCTGAACTTTCTCCTTATGCTGACGAAAGCGATGTGGTGCTTGCAGGAAAGGGCTTTAGCCCAGACGTAGAAAAAGAATATAAAAAGCAACATCCAGATTCTCGGCAGGCGTATTCGAAGCTTGATCAACTTGAGAGCTACTATCGCAACAAGAGTATCTCAGTAGAGAGCTTTTTGCAGAAAGGGAATCTCAAACCCGGCGTTGAGGGATAGGGAGGATTAGTAATGAAAAAACTAAATATTTTTCTCGGCTCAATTCTTGTGACTGGAACCGCTTTCCTTCTTACTTCTTGCGCAGGAGCTGGTGGCTACGGGCTAGATATAAATTCCCTGACGACCATGGTGAATAAGGGCAAGCGAGCACTTGCTGCTGCAGAGGGGCTTACTCCCGAGCAGGAATATTACCTTGGACGCGGGGTAGCTGCTCGAATTATTACCAATTACCCACCGTATGGTAGTCCAGGGAGTAACATAAATCAGTATGTCAATGAGGTTGGTCAGACTCTCGTTTCGTTTTCGGATATGCCGTACACCTTCAAGGGGTACCACTTCATGGTGCTGAACTCGAATGAGTTAAATGCGTTTGCAACTCCGAGCGGTTTTGTCTTTGTAACAAAAGGACTTGTGAAGCGGATGCCTGATGAGGACGCGCTTGCTGCTGTACTCGCTCACGAAATTGCCCACGTTGTTGAAGGACATGGAGTTGGAGCGGTGGAGACGCAAATCCTCACTGACATTGTTACGGAGGTCGGGCTGGAGGTTGCGAAAGAAACTTCTGGTGGAGTTACTCAGGCCATTTTGCAGAATACGGAGACGTTTGGTCTCGCCATTGATGACATGGCCGAAAACCTCTTGGTGAAGGGGTACAGCCGGTCTCAGGAGTATGATGCTGATGAATACGCCGCCGAGTTGATGGTACGAGCAGGGTATAACCCCATGGGTCTTGTTGAGATGCTGAAAGCTATCGAATCTGTTGAGAAGGCGAGTGAACGGAAGAGCGGTTTGATGGAAACCCATCCTTCTGCCACCGATAGACTAGGAGAGGTAATGGATCTCCGCGAGATCGAAGCCCGACAAGAACAAGTGAAGCCAGATTCTGGGCAGGTTGCTCGTGCTAAACGCTTTAAATCTCGTGCTTCCATTGGGTGAGCGCAACTAGTAATCGTCGCAAAGTAGCTGCAGCTATTGGTATTGGCCTGCTAACAGCGGTGCTCGCGGCTTTCTGCGCGTATTTTAGAGTTTTTGATGAGCTTGAAAGTCGTACTTGGGACTGGCGGCTAAGGCGCATAGCCAATGAAGTGCCGCCAGATCCAAGAATAAAAATCATTGCAATTGATCAGAGTTCCCTCGAGTTTGCTGCAAGCGATGAGGTCGGTATTCGGTGGCTTTGGCCGCGAGATATTTACGAGCCGATACTCCTCTTCCTACAGCAGGCTGGTGCAAAGGCTGTAGCTTTTGACATTCTTTTTACCGAATCGAATCAGCACGTAGAAACCGATCTGAATTTTGCTAAGGTGGTGTCCGAAACTCTCCCTGTGGTATCGGCTGTTGAGCTCTCGAACTCTGGAATTCCAGAATCAGCGAGTACGTTGGAAGCTTTTGCCCGAAAACAGCAGAGGGATAATTCAAAGTTTCATCTCGCTCTGCCAGAATCTACCTCTTCCTCCTTTGATAAGGTAACTCTGCCATTCCCGGAGCTCATGACCGCATCCAAGTTACTTGGAAGTGTAACTGGCCGCCCGGATTCGGATGGTGTGTTCAGGCACACGAGTTTGGGGGGCAGATATGGTGATGTTTCTATCCTCAACTTGCCACTTGCTCTTGCGGCAGCTGCAGGAGAGTTGTCACCGGAAGAACTGCTCGTACTGCAGTCCGAGCTAGAGGCAAATGGGGGAAAGTTGCCAGTTCGCTTCTTAGGAGGAGAGCAAACCTTTCCGACTTTCTCTTTCATGGCTGTGTTTACGAGCTTTAACCGAGTTCAGGAGGGAATGCTACCAAATGTTCCCCTTGAAGAATTTCGGGATGCCCTCGTCTTTGTCGGTATGACAGCACCTGGATTGAAGGATTTAAGACCGACACCATTGGAGAGCGATTTTCCAGGGGTGGAATTCAACGCAACGGTACTCGACAATGTGCTCAATAATCGGTTTATCGTTCGAGCGCCCCCGTGGCTGAATTCGCTGATAACATCGATGCTCGTTTTGTTTGTAGCAATCGCTGTGGTTCTTGTTAAGACATTACGCGTTGGTCTGGTTGGATTCTTTCTCCTGATTTCTGGATATGTTTTGTCTGTTTTTTACGCTGCGCATCATGGGTATTGGATAGAGCTCTTTGTTCCGATGATAGCTATGACCCTCGCGCTACTTGGGGGACTGGCTGCACAGTATTACTTTGAAGGGCGACAGAAGAGTTTTATTCGTGGGGCATTCGGTCATTTCGTAAGTCCGCACGTAATCGATCAGATTGTTGCCGATCCTGATCGACTTTCTTTAGGTGGAGAGCGGCGGGAACTTACGATCTTCTTTAGTGACATAGCGGGATTTACCTCCGTATCTGAGCATCTCGCCCCCGAAGAGCTTGTTACACTTCTCAATGAGTATTTGACGGCGTTAACGAATATCATTCTTGAGAGTGGTGGGACATTAGACAAATACGAAGGGGATGCCATCATTGCTTTTTGGAATGCTCCTCTAGAAGTTGAAGGGCATGCGTTAAAAGGAGTATCAGCAGCAATTTCCTGCCAGGAAAAGCTGATCGAGCTGAAGCAGTATTTTCAGGAGAAATTTAAAGTTTTTCCTGCCACCCGTATCGGACTAAATTCAGGAACGGTGACGGTAGGAAATTTCGGCTCTGCCAGTCGATTTGATTACACCATGATCGGGGATGCAACCAACCTTGCCGCTCGACTTGAAGGGGTTAACAAGGTCTTTGGCACCAGCATCCTTATCTCTGGGGCAACATATAAACAGCTGGAAGGCCAGATCGAGTGTCGGAGAGTCGGAGATGTTCGAGTTGTTGGAAAGTCTGAGGTGATTACCATCTATGAACCTCTTACTACCCAGCACGATAGGAGTCTTATTGAGATTTTCCACTCAGCGCTAGAGCACTTTGAGCAACAGAGATTCGAGCAAGCGAAAGAATTATTCTCAGGTATTGCACATGACGCTGTAGCAAAGAAGTATCTCGCAAGAATCGAGGAGGAGCGCATTCAACTCGTTATCGGGGCGGCCTGGGAGCCTACCTGGAATCTTACCTCGAAGTAGTGGACATAGGCCCCCCCCCCTTGTTTGGGTACCGCAAATTCACCCTCGTCGCAGAATTAAACGGCGTTATGCCAGGAATTCTTACCGCCTCGCTCCGTAAAACTCGTAAATTTTTGCCCAAAATGAATCAAACGTACCACTTGAACTGATAGGAGGGGCACGTCGCGTGTCGGAAGGGAAATGACCCTTCTTGAGTGGAGTTACAATGTTTTCTGAATCCGGAGATAAGAGCGGTAGGCGAGGTGAAAGCCGTGCACGGTTGAGTAGCCAAGTGGTGTCGAGAAAAACCGCAGAACTTCCAGTAACTCCCCTACAGATTCCTTCGTTAAGTGCAAAGCAACAGGGATCGTCACAGACGATTCCTGAGACCTCGATGTGTGCGGCCTATGTTGAACAAGGCCGCCACACTCCTGGTCTTTGCCTTGATAGAGTAGTGATGGCAGGAATGACAGAGATTCTCCGTACCCGTCACGGTTTGAAAGCGCTTCTGCTTGATGGCACTACCGGATTTGACGGAAGAGCGCTTACCGGAGAAGAGCCTGGCCTTACGAGAGAGGCCATAGTCGGCGGATTTTTCGTTGAGCACACACCAATAATATTTCGCAAGCATCTCGATCAGATTCTTAACATCAATGAGGACATCCTTGCGCTCACCTGCGCACCTTCCTGCTTTGAGCCAAGAGTCCTTGGTGTTCGAGATTGGATTGCTAACTCATTTGTAAATAAAGAAGTTGGGGAAGTTTATAAGACCGTCTGCTCTTCGAACACCAAGCCCGGAGTGAATCTCGCTGCTTCAATTTTAGCGGTGAAAAATGGATGGATCGAACGCAATCGACGCTTTGTTGAGATCGGCTCCGGGAACGAGATTCCTGTTCGAGAGCGAATAAAGTATCATCGCGGATTTTTCCGTCGAGGAGTTCTTTCGACCGCAAAAGTGGATAAGATCAGTCGGGAGATCTCCCAAGGTCTCAATCCAGTAACAGCGCTTAATTTGTTGCATCATCCTTCGAAAATTCAAGCTGCACTTTTGATCGGGCTTGCGATGAAACGCTCCACCGAAGAGCTCTTTGAAAAGGCGAAGGAGCATTTTGGTCGTCGGTTGCAGTGGGGAGGAGCTGTTATCGCTGGGATCTGTAAGTTGAAGTCCGGAGATGTCGCTCTTTTCGCCTCAGCGGACTCACGAGTTGGAGCACTCATTGACGGCAAAATCTACTATCTTTCTCAACCAGAACATCCAGCAAACTCAGGAAGTTTTGTTGGTGTTCGAGATAGCGGAATTATTGTAAAGGGAGAGCGAGTCATACAACCTGCTTCTGCCGGTGGGTTACAAATAATGGTCATAAAGCGTTCGATTGCAAAACGAGCGTTATTTTTCGCGACTAGTGATGGATATGAAAACGGTGTTCATGATGAGCACTACAGTGTTACCAAGACATATATTCGAGCTCTTGAAGGTAGCCAATCAGCCTCTGAGCTCGTCCAACGAATGAAAAAGGTGGGAGTGCGTAATGACTCTTACACGTTGAAGAAGTTTGGAAAGGACTGTGTCAATCCCGATGATAAGAGCGTAATGGCCATTGCGGGCCGACTTCTCTACTGAGGAGATCTCTCCTCATACGGAATCTCGTATTAAAATACTGTTAGCATTATGTGGCTATACGCTGAAATAGAGCTTTTTGCCGATCAGAGAGAAAGTCCGCACCGATTCTCTCTCTTTCGTGTCCTAACGCTGACGTGTTCTCCTTATGGAGTTCTCTTAAGAAGGTTCCCCTCTTTTTCCTTAGGTTTATTTCATCTTCGTTGGTATGCGCTGAACAGCCTCTGTTTCGCTGTTTGCGGTGGTAGGGAGTTATGGTTGAACAACAACCAATTCAAGGGAGTGGAGGCTTCTCAACGTGGAAGTTTCTCTCCGGATTGTTGCGTCCCTTTACGGCCCCTCAAGATGAAGCCTTACAGGATGGAGATCTTAGCGCCAAAGAGGAGTCACGAATTTCTGCAGCGATATCTGCACTGAAAGCACCTTCCCAAAATTGCCTCAATGACTTTACCAGAGATGAAAGAGATTTTTGCAAGCATCGTGGCTACATTGAGAACGCAGTGGCGGTAGCCGCAAAAACTCCTGGGAAATGGAAGTCCATTTCGCGAGATGTCCTAAGAGCGGATCTCATATACTCGAACCCAGCGGAAAAGGGAGTGCTCGTAAATGCTCTGATGGAAAACCCAGATAAGCGCGGAGTTGAAGATGCGATCAGAAAAATTGCAAAAAGCCTCCTTGTGGATGTACGCAGCGCGCATTGCCGCACATATCAGTTTTGGAAAGAGATTGATGCAGATAAAACTGTAGCTCTCGCTACCCTCCTTGAGGTTGGAAAAGCGCCCTCCCCGATACAGGCAAACACCACGAGTCAAAAAATCTTTGACGGAGCGTTGCTTGGAGGTGGAAACTCGGCTTATCCAAGAGGAACCCTCCTTGCTGAGGTGGCTCCAACTTTGCCTATTACCTTGGGCACTTCATCCGTGCCTCCGGGGAAGAAGCCCATGCTGTCATTCAACGGCCTAAATCTCGATCTGGAAGAGCATTCCGATATCCTGAAATCGATGGCTGATGCTTACAATGAACCCTTTGTTGGGGTGCATAATGCACGACAGAGCGGCTTGATGGGGGAGTTTCTTCGTGGATATCACGATGCTCTCAATAGTCGAAGCAATCCAACTATTGATACGGGGAGAGACATTCTTCTCGAAGCTGCAGTCCGAGGGGAGTCCCTCAACGTTGTCGCTTTTAGTCATGGAGGGGGCATTATTGCTCAAGCTGTTCATCGGACGAGATTTGTCCTCGAAAAAATGGGGTGGGAACCGGAGAAGATCCAGGAAGCTCTATCCAAGGTCAATATAGAGACCTATGGGGGTGCTTCCTATAAGTATCCAGATGGCCCGAATTACAAACATTTCATTTTGAAATCAGATCCTGTCCCCTTTTATTTCGGGGTTACACCGTTCTGTCTTTCTGAAGAGGAATACCGGCAGCGAGATGCTGAGTTCAAGGAGAGAAAGGACGAATTCTTTAAGGGGCTTTTCAAGTTCCATAAAGCATTAAATGCTTGGATTCCAAATCCACTGAAGTACCCCGGAGCTGGCGCCGAGATCATCATACTTGATG
>JAGRAT010000184.1 GCA_020434495.1 Bdellovibrionales bacterium
CTTCGACCGAAAGATCATCTCGCTCCAACCATCTGGAGCGAAGGGCAGTACTCAAAAATTCTGTCGGTATACGATGGTGAGAATAGAGAACTCATTATCGATACAGCTTTTCTCTATCACCTAAAACAGATCTCTCGAGCTGATGGAGATTTGGTTAATAGCTGGTTTCGAGCATTACATGAAGGCAATCGAAAGCTTGCTCAGGAAACGCAAATGGAGATTCAACTCCGGCTTAGTAGGCAGCTTCGTGATCCAGAACTTCCCTATGTCGGCCCTTTTAGTCCAAGTCTTGGACTGGATATTCAGCGAAGTGCCAAGAATCCACCAGCCGTTCTCTGTACGAACTACTACAGCGCGAAAAGGTTTAAGGATCTGCTCCGTCCCTACGTGGCAGCACACTCTGATCTCACCCTTGCGCAAGCTACAAAAAACATCGAAGAGATTCGGTCCCAGGTGGTCAGGAGCTATGGACTGGGACAGGTCCCCGCGTTAGATATCGCTTGGAATAGTGCAAACCCCCTTACCCTAATAGCCAGTGCTCGAGATACCCTAACCGTAGATCTCACCCTTGCGCTCATTCCATCAGAGGAGCGTCGAGCGTTGCTTGAATTCGGAGTAGAGCGCCTGAAGAGGACTTCGACGTATCCGTTTGCCGATATCGAACAGGCGAGAATGGCAGGTTACTTTGATATCGCTGAAAGTTTCATCCTCAAGTCTCAGGAACAACGAGAGGTCTTAATCAATGGATTTCACTCTCTGAAAGCACATGGCTGGCAGGTCGATGGACATTTGTCATTCTTTCAGAGATTGGAGGCGAGTGCAGATATCTTCTCTTCGCAGGGTAAAAGCGAAATGAGGAGGACCACGCTATCTGAGCCGTTTCGGAACCGCTTGAATGGTTCTATCGCTGATCTTTCGCTCCTCATTAAAGACCTTGAGCCTCTCAAAAATGAGGAAAGATTATTGGAGGCCGTGAAGGAAGGACATAAGCGTGGATATGCATATCCGACTGGAGAGGATGTAGCAGAGAGCTCCCAACTATCGACCTATTCAAGAGAAAATATCTACGATTTACTCGCCTCAAATATTCCTCTTTGTCGCGCTCTCAAGAGTACCCGTGCTCGTCACTCTGGCCTCATCCTTGAAGCCTTCTTTGCCTTGCTCCCTCAGAGAGATATTCGTGGAGATCTTTCTCTCGGGCAAGAATCTCTTCTCCGAACGATGATAGCCGGGAAGGGAAATCCGATGACCGAACGGTCAGGGGAGCTCTATCCGGCGGTTGGAATGTATTCGGCGTTGTCGCTTCTTTTGGGCCGTCCAGAAGTTCGAGATATTCTTGGCAGAACCTCGCCCGAAAACAGAAGACTTTTTCTTCGGGCGTTACGTGGCGCAACCATGAAGTCCGAGTTTCGCGAGGATTTTCCGCAAGCCCATCTCTTTGGGTACATTTCTCCCATTGCGTATGATCATCCTAACCTCAAAGGTGGAAAACTGGATTTTTCCGGCAGATGGCAGGACGGATACTCTTTTCTTCGATACGGCGGAGACCCTGAAAGAATAGCTCAGCTGTTTTCGAGCCTCCATCTTTCAGGACAAGTAGGGTGCCCATCGAACTTTCAGCAGATGGAATACCGCTTACAAGAGACGATGCTGAAGAAGTGGGGGATTCCTCTTGGATTGCTTGGGGCGCAAGAACGCGATCAAGTGATCAATTTGCAACAATTTCCAGATGTCGTCTCGGACATCTTTTATAGAACGAGGGAAAGAAAGACCATAGATCCGGATTCCCGGGCTTCGCGAGCCGCGCTTCAACTTGTACAGAGTACCTTGAGTAACTTGGATAGCGAGTCTGCAAGAGAGCTTACAGCTTGGTTGGGGGATAAGTTGCCAGAGATGTTTGCCATCCCTCTTTACTCCGAGGTCGAAAAGTTCCGCAGCGAACGGCTCGCTTTTCAAGTTCTTACTTCTAAGGCTGCGCAACCTGATGTTGTTGTCTTGGCTCGGCTCGTTGAGCGCGCGCTACTTTCGACTCCGCAGGATCAACGTCGGGAGTCGACGACCCAATACGTTAGAACGCTGCTTGAAGCTCTAGGTGATATCACATCAAGTGTTGCTTCTGTTGAACACCTCCTGTCCACTCCGTCAGATCGTGAAGGCTCAAATAGTAATCAACAGTGGTGCTTAGAGAGATTGGCCGCTGCTCCAAGGGCGCAAGTTGAAAAGTTTGTGGCGAAACTCTTCTCGGATGCTCGCTCCTTTGATCACGTGATGCGCCGAACGGCCTCTTCGCCAGAGTTGAAAGAGTTTCTCCTCGGCGCTCTCTCGGAGGAGCGTAGACGAGAACTGCTTGGGGGATTGACTACGGACGAAACACGAGAAGTTCTTGGCGGGATCTCTATGACAGAGCTTCGACTTCACGTGTCTGATAGCCGTGGTGAGGCTAAGGGGACCGATACCCTTCTTCGAAGGCTCTATCATGATCATGTTGGAGATCTTCCCGATTTGGTCGCTCGACCAGATTATTGGGATAGGGTGCCAAATTATTTTAAGGTGCTCGGTGTTCCAAGGAATGCAACTGATCAAATGATAAGAGAGTCCTATAAAAAACTTTCATTCATTTACCATCCAGATCGATTCGCTCAAGAGGGGAGGACGAGCATTGTTACCAGTGAAGAGATGATGAAGAGGATCAGTGAGGCATACAAGGTGCTCAAGGAGAAGAGCTCGCGAACTGCATACCTAAGAGAGCTGGAGAACAACCAAGCACACTATCCGAAGACCTCTTGGCTTGAGCATCTTCCAGACGTGGGGTAACTCCTGCCCAATGTGAGGTATGCGTTTGTCGGAGGCAAGAGTGTTCTACCGCAAACATGCATCCAGTGGTGAGAACGTGACTGACCATAGGAACTACATCTGTTTCAGTGTCGCAACTGAGTGCGTGAAAGCTACTCGGTAACCTAAGGTGCCCGTGCTAATACTGTTGCGATGAATTGTCAGGTAGGGAAGTTAAGCGCGGCCAGCGACCAATCTCCCCCACTCGGTTATGCGAATAGATGGTCGGCTCAGGTCAGGGATACCTTTGCTGTCCTCAATCCAACCTCTCTCCTGGCCGGCAGCTATGGCATCCTCCACCACATGCAGCGGCGTCGGTTTTTGGTAAAAGAAAGTCATGGTTTCAGCGATTTGATGTATGAGCTCGTTCTTTACAATCCACTTTTCTGGTCGATCCCGGGTGAGGAGCAGAACGGCCGCGAGACCAGCAGCTGTCTTTTCAGGGAGGTTGATGTAGTTTTTACTTACTTCTCGGCCGAGCGAGTCCCATTCTTCGCAGTGAATCCGAAAAAATCGGGATGTCGAGTTTGGAAGTTGCGCTTCTCCCCCCAACTCAACTTCAACTAATTGCCGCTCTTTGAAGACATCCGAATCGCGATATTCTTCTGTGCTAAGAGCAATAGAGTGTCTGACCCCTTTCAGCATGCTTATCCTTTCGAAGCCAAATAGGCCTTCGTACACCTTTTAAAATTTATCTGGAAATACTACCAGTTCAATTACGCTAAACAACAATCGCATCCCCCTCCTGTTTCCCGAGGTTTTGCGGTTTCAGTCTCAACCTTCCCTTGGCCGTAGACTCTCGATTACAGCTGATGAGGCGCAGCCTTCTCTTGCCCTGGGAATAGATTGAAATGACGTGGGAAAAATTTCTAATGGTAAGGTCAGGAGAGACCAACGATATGTCCATACCCCGTAATTGATCCATTCGGGACCTAACAGTTCATTGCTTGTTTTTCATACGACGAGTTCATCTGGTAGTCCCTTGGGGGGTACCCCCCAAGGGAGCTGTGCGGACGAACTTCGTTGTAAAATCTTCTGCAATTCTCGATTTTTGTTTTGGCGTCACTCAACGATGCGAACCACTTCTGGTCGAGGCACTCGTCTCTGAGCTTTCCGTGAAAAGACTCGATGAAAGAGTTTTGAGTCGGCTTCCCTGGCTCAATAAAATGAAGCTTGATGCCTCTTCTCGTTGCCCAGGCTATAAACTCTCTCCTGCGATATTCAGGTCCATTATCGATTCGAATAGTATCCGGCTTTCCTTCCAGAAGAATCGCTTTCTCAAAAGCTCGGATGACTTCTCTTGCCGGAAGCTTCAATCCTCGGGCAGATCTTCGAGAAGTCATCGACGATCGTGAGACACTTCACTTTTCCACCTCTCCACAGCGAGTCGTGCACAAAATCCGCTGACCAGCACTGGTTCGGTGCTGTGGCTTGAGGCATCGATTCTCTTGGACCTCGATAACGCTTCTTCCGCTTTCTCCGCAATGTAAGCGATTCCTCTGCGTAAAGCCTCGATACTCGCGTATGGTTCACTGCGTGCCCTTCGTTTCTGAGCATTCGGTAGAGTTGAGGACTCCCAAGCGCCGGGTATTTCAACGCAAGCTCTTTTAGCCGTTTTCTCAACTTCTCATTCCGATCACTTCTTCTCCGGTACCTCATCGATCCCCTGAAAACTCTCATCAATCGACACGCCTGCCGCTCTGACAGCAAAAACTCTTTCTGCACGTACTTCGCCAGCTCTCTTCGTGCAGCAGGCGTTACAACTTTCTTCGATTACGTCCTTCAGCGCATCAACCTCAAGATCTCGTTCAGTCAACAGACGCTTCAGTCGTTGATTCTCCTCTTTCACCGCCCGGAGCTCACGAACATCCGATGCGCTCATTCCGCCGTACTTCTTCTTCCACTCATAAAACGTCGGGTTCGATATGTTGTACTTTCGACACATCTCGGTCACCGGCTTCTCGCTCGACGCTTCTTCCAATACCCTCACGATCTGTTCTTTGCTGTATCGCTTTCGCTTCATCTCTAGCACCTCCTCCTATAGGTTGATACTAGGTTCCGCTTGGGTCAAATTTAGGGGATAAGGTCAGCAACTGTAATCTCAACATGTTTAGAAAAGGGAACTGCCGGGATAATGCCGTAGTTGAAAGCTTCTTTGCCGGGATCAAGGTCGAGGCTACACACGGTGAACATTTTCAAACTCGCAAAGAGATTGAATCTGAAGGATTCGATTACATCGAGCGTTTCTACAACAGGAAGAGAACGCATTCTACTTTTGAATACCTCTCTCCAAACTTATATGAACTGAAATACAAAAAGCCTCTTGTGGCTTTACCTATCATCAATAGGACGGAGGTCCGATCACCGGCATGTTGGATCATATCCAACAGTGATTCCAATTTGCTTTCTTGCTCCAGAAACGAGTGAGCCTCCAGTGATGTCGGCGTATCCGGTTGAAGTCAGGTAGAGAATGAAAACACAGGCTATCCAGATGAATTTAAACACAGAATAGCTTTACACGCTTGTGATTCCAGTAAATAGGGGAACTTCCCTATTTTTCCTCTTTTGCGCGCTAGCGAATAGAGGTTTTAGCTGCTCGTCGTATGTTTTCGGCAAGATATGGATTTTCCGGTAGCCTTCTTACGGTCCAACCTTTGGCTTCGAGTGCTTTGATCAGATCAGTTGATGGGAACTCGATAGTGAGTACGATAAATGCGTAACTGCCCCACGGAACTAATCCTTGTTGTGATAGGTGTTCAAGAAGTCGTTGGTTCTTAAGATACTCCTGAAAAGCCGGATCCTCATCATGGGCTCTGGGACGATTTCCAGGAATGATGTTCTGAAGCTTTCGTGTGTCTTGAACATGTATCCCCTTGAATGCTAGCCAACGTAATCCTGCACCCAATGCGAGACGCTCGATGTCGCGTATAGAGAAGCAGTAGGCATAGTTCCCCGCCTCCTCGTACTCCTCATCAAAGTACGGTGATCTTCCATGTTCGAGAAGAGCAATAGCCCTCTGCTGTTCCGATATCGCGTGCCAATGTAGGGAGACTGGAGATTTGCGATCTACTGGCTCTATGAAGGCGAAGCCGTTCCGACAAAGTCGCATCATTTCGTAAAGAGCAGCGTAGGGGCGGGGGAGATGGTGCAAAGTTTCCTTGCAAAAGACAAAATCAAAGGAGTCATCCCCGTATGTAAGCTCTTCCGCGTTAGCTCGCGCTACTTCCGGGAACACCCCGCCCGCAAGAGTTCTCTGGAGCTGAGAGTCGTCTTGATCTGTTGGTAGTACCTTTGCTCCGTGTTCTTGAAGATAGAAAGCTTCACGGCCTCGGCCGTCTCCTAGGGTGAGCCAAGATGAACCTGGATAAAACCTCAATAAAGGATCGAAGAGGGACATTTGATTGTGGTGATGATATCCCGAGAGAAAGGATGGATCCTCGTTGTTTCGCATTATATCAGGGGTGATTGGTGAGCGGTCTTGATCTTGATAATGGCACTGGTTCGCCAGATGGCTAAGCATCACGAACTGCTTTGGGCCGTATGAAGAACTTTGTTGGGTGGCAGATGCTCTAGTGTGACTCATGTAGGTTGGATGCTCGCAGAGAGATATCGGTTTCATAGGAAAGGTGGGGAGCGGTCATGCCTGAAAGTGTTGTGATTTCTAGCGCCTACGAGTGTTAGTAACAAGAAGTTCGTGTAAAGACGCTAGTACGAAGTCACCGATCTATTCTTACTTTATTCTTAGTATCAGACACACTGTGAAGTCATAGTGCGGAGCGAGCTTTATTCTTAGTATCAGACACACTGTGAAGTCATAGTGCGGAGCGAGCAGCCGTATTTGTGGATGTAGTGGATTTCGCTGTTTTA
>JAGRAT010000185.1 GCA_020434495.1 Bdellovibrionales bacterium
CGTTTATCCCCGCATACTTTTTTTCGATGAGTCGCTTTGTTGCAGCAGATGAGGGTTTTTACCTCTTAGCTGCAAAGCTCATTCAAGATGGACTGGTTCCGTACCGAGACTTCCTCTACCCGCAGTCACCATATTTCCCTTATATCCTCAACCGGTTCTTCTCTCTTTTTGGTACGAGCTGGGAGGCTGCGAGAATATTTGGCGTTATTTCCTTCGCCTGCCTGACTTTACTTCTCTTTATCCGTGCGCGCTCGATTGCATCGCGTATGACAGCTTACGGAATTGTTGTTCTCTTTATCACTTCAGAGGCTGCACTCGGTTGGTTTTTAGTTGCAAAGCCGTATGGTTTCGTAGCTCTCCTTCTGTTTGCAACGTATCTCCTGCTCGTTGGGCATCCAAGGAGCAGGGCAGCGGCCCTTGTTTCAGGATTACTACTCGGAACTGCCATCGGGGTGCGATCTTATGTTGTGGTGGCCTATCCATTTTTTCTCCTGCCGTTACTTCTTACGACACAGAGTCGTGCAGAGAATGAATCGGAGAGTGGATTTTCAAAGACAACACTTCTCCTTGCTCTCTTAGCTGGGACGACCCTCGCTCTTCTTCCGATGGGGGCCATCTCGCTGCTCTATCCTGAGGAGTTTTGGTTTAATAACCTTGGGTTCCATTTGCTCCGCTCTGCGCTATCTCAAGAGCAAGCTTTCGAGCAGCGTGTTGAGGTGTTTCAAGCGATCTTCGGAATATCTTCTCATCCTCAAGTTTCAGGGTATCAATATCCGATCATTCTCGGTGGTGCGCTTCTTTCGCTCATCCTTTGCCTGTTAAAGAGGGCCTCCTTTGACGCGGCTCTCCCCATCGGAGGGGCACTATTTGCTATTAGCATTCTCCCATCGCCGACTTGGTTTCAATACTTCTCTATCACTGTGCCTTTTTTCCTTGTGTGTACCGCGCAGACGTTAACTTATGTCAGTAAGCGCAGAGTCGTTCTTGGAACCGTCATATCGCTAGCTTGTCTATTGGTCTCCCTTTGGCCACTACCTGAGATTGTCGAACGCTATACTGAGACAGGGAAGGGAGTGCCAACGGTGTACACAGAAACCCTTGCTTCCAGTAAGATTGAGTCTGTTCACGAGGTCTCTACTTTTATCAATGATGCCGTGACACCGGGAACCGTCATCTTTAGCCGATGGCCAGGATTCCTCTTTGAAACTCATGCTGAGCCGTTTCCGACGACTGAAAATCAGTTTTGGCCGCGGGTGGCGGACCTCCTTTCACGGGAGGAGCGCGAGCTTTATCATATTCCTTCCAAAACAGCTCTTCCGAAGGAGATTCTGGAACAACAGGTGCCGCTGATCGTTATCCGGGATCGGTACAAAACGCGCGTCTTTCGGGACGAATCTCTGAAGAAGCATGGCTACGCACTCGTTCGAGATATCGATGGCGTGAAGATCTATAGTCGAATCAATTCAGAATGATCTGTTTCGGATAAGATCGTTCCGCCCTGGTTCTCTACCGAACGTGTTCTACCTCGAAGGTTCTTGCATCGTTAGTGCCAAGCATGAAGCTCACTCTCCCAGCTCCAAAGAGGTTTGCCTGGTAACCAGTAAAGAACTCGATCAGATTGGCGGACATGAGTGGCACTTCAATTGATCCTTCCCATTGCGCTAATCCATTTGGGTCTGTGGGATCATATCCAGCCGGAGGCCCAAACTGTGCACAGTTGTCGCCGGTGCATCCCAGCTGAGCTTCCGGATAGAGCCCTTGCAGCCGGGTAAAGAAATAGTTCTGTGCTTCTTGTTGCAGCGCTGACTGAGCAGTTACAGCACCAGAGCTTCCGCAGAATCCGGCGACCTGTTGTTCACATACGACACCATCCTGTTCGCAAAGTGTGGGAGGTGCCGTGAAGTTCGTGTTCTGGCAATCCCCAAAGGCGGTTTCGACTACTGCACCTGGTTGTCCGGGGAGCATAAGCATGTTGCATGCTGATGCCGCGTATTGATTGAAGACCGCTTCTGAGACCTCAGCTAGGGTAACGGGGTCCCCTTGGCTCGAACTTGAGGCGCTTGGCGAGGTGGTCCTAAAGGATTCAAAGAAGGCTCTTGAATCAAGTCCGGCGGCGCTCGCGTGGGAACGTACCACGTCGTGCCAATCATTCGCCTCGCACCCTACCTGATAATCAAACTGCTGACGGGAGAAAAACTGCGCTGTTGTTGTCGTGTCATCATACACCTCAGTGACTAACTGATAGTCGTTGCCGTAACGTGGACAGGAGTAACCAGCATTCCGTGGGTCGACATTTGTTCCGATATCTACTGGGTCGCTTCCATGGCCATTGGGAGAGATGTCGTGTGCATGGTGGCGATAAGCTCTGACTGCTGCTGGGACTGGTACGTTGTTGTCATTACATCCCGTTGGAGTCCAGCTTACTGGGGCTATGGAAGGGAAGCTCTCAGAACGCACTGCATAATCTACCGAACCACTAACTGGGGAGTACTGTGAAAAACCGGCAGCATTGCAATCTGCTTCCACGAGCTGCGGGTCAAATGTCGGAACGGATGGGTCAATGATACTGTTTCCATGGTTGCTCGTGTTACACGGTAGGGTGCGGCTTCTGACTGCGGCCAAACTTGGCATCTCGAACCAGTCGAGACAAATAGCTGATGAACCCCTGTTTGCGCTGACTACAGTACAATTTGCAGAGTTAATACCGGTAACTGGGTTTACGGAATCTGTAAAAGGTGGAGCAGGGATAAAGGAATCTGCTTCGCCAACATAGTTGTTCGGTACATTTTGTGGATCTTTGAAGCGTACTAGTCCTGCGGATCCACTATTCCCAACAGCACAGCCCTGTTCATTTTGAATCTGACTTTTCAGAAGTGGAGCTTGGCAATCTTCCCAGCTTTGAGATCCAGAGCGAATTCTTGGGAGATAGATTTCGACATCTTCAAAGTTCCACTGGAGATCTCCGCCGGACACATTTTCGAGCTCAAAGCGAAGGGTGTATGTTTGGCCGAATCGGAGCCGAGTGTTGTAGCCATTGTGTCCAGGGACGGACTCGCTGCAGTTCGCTGAAAATTGAATGTAGTTATTATTATTTCCAACGCCACCACTACCCAAGCTGCCGGGAACCCGAGGGCAAAGACTTGCGTCATCACCACCGCTGTACTGTCTGCCGCCAAGGTCTAGCCAACCAGAAATTCCTGGCCCACTGAGCTCCATCCCAACCGAACCGTTGGCCGCAAGTGGAGAGCTCCCATCATTGGCGTAAACCGTAAAGATTACCTCTGCTGTGTTGAGATCGTAAGTTGCGTCACTCCCGCACGGTATCGCGCTCATATTGTGAGAGCCCTGCCCGTTAAAATTCGTTGAAATCCGGCAGGCATTTACTCCGCTTGGGGCCCCAAGGGTAAATGAGACCGTGCCGGTTCGGTTTCCGTTCCAACTAAGCGTTGGGCTTCCATTAACTGTATAGCTAATATTGTTTTGATAGTTCCCGCCACCAACCTGATAGGTGGCGGTCACCTGTGGCCGTCCACCGGGGACTCGGGTGATGTTCAGATGAGGTGCGCGAGCTTGATAAATACGTGGGTTTGCCCCTTGGGCTTCAAAGAGGAGCGCTGCAAAATTTCTTTCGTTTGAATTGTAGTCAAAGGTAACGTCGTCTAATCGATATGCGCTAAAGTTATCAATGGTGTACTGCGGGGCCTGCAGGTAGTAGCCGATACCGTAGTAACGGTGCATCTCACCGAAATATGTCGGACCTGAACCTTCTTGGTAAGCAACCCAGTTGTAATACGGTGGACCAGGATTGGCTTCCGCTGTTAACTCGTTGCATTCACCGTCCGTTGCCCAGGTACATCTGTTTGCGGTTCTCACTCCTTCGCGGACCGCGTTGTAGGCGCGGTAGGTGGTGGTCATATCGATGGCACCAACCATAAAGATTAGGAGTATTGGCAGGGTTAGGGAGACCTCAAGGAGCGAGTATCCGAGACTTCTGTGATGAATCTTCTTTTTGTGGGTGGCGTTGTTCAGGGGGGTGGGCTTGGACATTCGCTTACTCTGCATACAACTCTCCGAAAGACCGTCTCTCCGAAAGACCGTGTGGTGTCCCTTGCTGCGGGTCTGCTCTGTGGCACGTTTTGTCCCTTGAAGGGGGATGAACCTAAAGATGGAAATAAACTCTGGTTTCCTCTCGATTCGAATGATGTATCGAGAATAGTAGAAAGAAGTTTCCAAAAACCTGATGGAGAATAATCTATTGAAAACTGCGTTCTAAAGGAAGCTATTTTTGGGAGTGTCCCAGGTGATTTGCGTCCAGTATATTATTCGGCATGTTATCCCTGAGGGGAGTTGCGGGCATTTCCAATGCCCTCCAGTGCATATAGACTATAGTTGCAATTTTTTGAGTATTACTAGGGGGTTCCCTCATGAAGATCTTGGTGCCAGTCAAGCGTGTGCCCGATTATGAAGCAAAAATCCGGGTAAATTCTGAGAAAAATGGGATAGTTACGGATGGAATCAAATGGATCGTGAATCCGTTTGATGAGATTGCGGTAGAAGAAGCGATTAAGATTCGAGATGGCGGCGGAGCGGAAGAGGTCGTAGTAGTCGGAATTGGCCCTGAGGATTCGGTGACACAGTTGAGATATGGAATGGCGATGGGTGCCGACCGGGGCATCCTTGTGAAGCACGATGGGTATGTCGATTCAGATCTCGCCTCACGAGTGCTTGCTGAAGTTTATAAGAAAGGTGAATACGGGCTTATCATCATGGGGAAGCAGTCGATTGATTCGGATGCGAATCAAACGAGCCAGCTACTGGCAGAGCGGTTGAACTTACCGCAAGCATGTTTTGCCTCCAAGGTTGAACTCTCCGATGGAAAGGCGATCGTTACTCGAGAAGTGGACGGAGGATTGGAGACCATTGCTGTTTCTACTCCGTGTGTGATCTCCACAGATCTTCGTTTGAATGAGCCACGCTATGCTTCTCTACCGGGGATAATGAAAGCGAAGAAGAAGCCGATGGAAGAGCTGACGCTTGCAGATCTTGGAGTCGAAGACTCTACCAAGGTGAGGATTCTCCGGATGAATCCCCCAGCAGAACGTTCAGCAGGTCGTAAGGTGGAAGATGTCGCAGCGCTCTTAGCAGCGCTCCAGAACGAAGCAAAGGTACTATAGGAAAGGGGTTTTGAAGATGAGTGGATCAATTCTTGTATTTATAGAGCAGGCATCGGGAGAGCCACAGAAGTCAGGACTGGTTGCATTGGAGGCTGCCAGGCAAATTCAAGCAAAGTGGGGGAACGGGAGCATTTCAACTCTCTGTCTTGGGGCAGGAGCGAAAGGTGCTGCTGAAGCGATGCTTCAGTATGGTGTCGCAAAGGCACTCTATTCAGAAGAGGCGTCTTTCTCGCAGTACCGTGCCATTGCGTATGAGGCAGCGTTTCTAAAAGGGATGGAGTCGGTTGGTGCCACGGTGGGGATCGCAGCAGCAACTACCACGGGGAAGGACTTTCTCCCTCGTTGTGGTGTTCAGCTCGATGCCGGACAGGCTTCGGATATTATTGCGGTGAATGATGATGGCTCCTTAAGACGCCCTATGTACGCGGGGGATGTCTTAGCGGATGTTGAGATAACTAGTGAGAAGAAACTCGTAACTGTTCGAACCTCTGCTTTTGCCGCTGCCGAGCCGACAGCTACTTCCGGTACTTCCGAGGAGCTTAACGGCGTTGCCGTTGGGGAAAACGCTGGAGAGATTACAAGCTTTGAAGCATCGGGTGGTGATAGGCCGGAGCTTACCGAAGCCGATATCGTTGTCAGCGGAGGGAGAGCGCTACAATCCGAAGAGAACTTTGAAAAGTATATCTTCCCGCTCGCCGATGCCCTTGGCGCTGCCGTGGGTGCTTCTCGAGCTGCGGTTGATTCTGGTTATGCACCTAATGACTGGCAGGTTGGACAGACGGGAAAGATAGTAGCTCCCAACCTGTACGTTGCCGTCGGTATCTCTGGCGCAATTCAACACCTTGCAGGGATGAAGGATTCGAAAACTATTGTTGCCATTAACAAAGATCCAGAAGCACCAATTTATGAAGTTGCTGACTTCGGTTTGGTAGCTGACCTCTATGAAGCGGTTCCGGAGCTAACCGAGAAGGTGAAAGCCGCGAAAGCTGGATAAGGAGTTCTGATATGCCATCGAATGAAAAGTGGAGAAAACAGCAGTATCAACAGGTAGGGATAGTCATCTTCCTCCTCCTCGCTCTCGTTGCAGCCGTCTATGGGTACGCGCAGTATCGTGAGAACGCAGGACTTCTTCCGGTAACTTTTCAAACAGAAAAGGGGGAGACTCCGCGATTCTACATGGAGATTGCAAATACACCTTCACAACGGCAGAAAGGGTTGATGTTTCGGAAATCTCTGGACAAAAGCCGTGGCATGATCTTTCTCTTTCCCCGCGAAGAACCGCGGGGATTTTGGATGAAGAACACCTATATCTCGCTCGATATGGTGTTTATCTCTAGTGATTGGGAAGTGGTTGGTGTCCGAGAGAACACACCTCCTCTCACTGAAGACCGACAGTCGGTCCCCGGAGTAAGCCAGTACGTGATTGAGCTC
>JAGRAT010000186.1 GCA_020434495.1 Bdellovibrionales bacterium
GAAGCTTTTCCAGTATGCGACCGCCCGCTCCCAATCCTCGTCTTTCGGAGCGAATGGTCGGTTCTTTATGTAAGCAAAAGTCGTCTCATCTGGAGCAACCAGGCCAGCTCTTGCTCCGCACTCAATACTCATATTGCATACGGTCATTCGCTCTTCCATGGACATGGATCTGATGGCTTCTCCTGCGTACTCAATCACGTGGCCATTTGCGCCTCCGATACCAATCTCACTAATGAGGCGCAGGATAACATCCTTAGCATATACGCCAGACCGCGGTGTTCCTCGAAAGTTGACCCGCATCGTCTTTGGCTTTCGTTGCAACAAGCAACCCGTTGCGAGCACATGTCCGACTTCGCTTGTCCCAATCCCGAAGGAGAGAGCACCAAAAGCTCCGTGAGTCGAGGTATGTGAGTCTCCGCATACAATTGTGATTCCGGGATGAGTAGCCCCAAGCTCCGGCCCTATAACGTGAACTATCCCTTGGTTGCCACTCTCAAAGTCATAGAATCGAATATTATGCCGATTGGCGTTGGTTCGCAGTGTTTCCACCTGGTTCTTGGCAGCCTCGTCGAAGATCTGAAAGCGGTTTTTTCGAGTTGGGATGCTGTGATCCACCGTGGCGAGTAGTCTTCCGGTATCTGCCGGAGCCAGTCCTCTCTCCTCGAGCAGCTGGAATGCTTGAGCTGAGGTTACCTCATGAAGAAGCATGAGATCGATGGCGAAGATGGCCGGGTGTCCCTCCTGTTGAGAGACCACATGAGTATCCCAAATTTTTTCAATAATGTTCTTACCCATGACCTCCCTTTATACCCTCCGATAGTGCGCTTCGATATAGGCTGAATTTGCCGCATCAATAAGTGCTTTCATCGCGCTGATTTCGATATCCCGATCCTTTCCGATCCCTATGTATTCTGCACCCTCTTCATCGCTGAGTACGATCTTCGAGACACTTTGAGCCGAAATGCTCTCGCCTTCCGAGTGGCTCTGATGGCTGACAATTTCAAGACCGGGGTGATGTTTGTTGATGGCTGTTTTTAGAGCAGCAAGGGCCGAATCTCTCCCTTCGTGTTTCTCTGTGATGCTCCCCTCATCGCTGTAGAATTTTCCTTCGAGGTGCACAGCGGATTGATTTGAGCTTCGAGAATAATCGAACGAGGTCACATGTATCGGTCTGCGATACTCGAAATATGCCTTCAAGAGTTCCGCATCAGTTATGCCCTTTCGACGTTCCGCATACTTTGTCTTTATGAATTGAGAGATTTCACTCTTCTCTTCATCGGTGCAAACGAATCCTGCGGACTCAATAATAGACTTCGCGTGATTGCCTCCACTCATCGGGCCGAAGAGGAGAGAGACTTTGTTGCCAGTTTCCTCCGGATTGAAAGGCTGGTAGGCATGAAGAAATTTTAGGATTGCATTCGTGTGACCTCCCGAAGAATGCCGAGCGGCATTTTCTCCGCAAATTGGCCAATGTGGTTGTCGTGGTAACATGTAGTTCGCCACAAAATTGGAGGCTTCTTGAATATATGGAGTTTTTGCTCGTGTAAAAAACTTTCGTCCATCGGAGAGCTCTCCAAAATGTTTGATGAGCATGATGCATTGTTCAAGAGAGGCATTCCCAGCTCGCTCGCCAATCCCATTGATACAACCCTCGATCTGACGTGCTGGTCCTTCAAAGACCGCGTTCATGGAGTTTGCAACGGCAAGACCAAAGTCATTATGGCAATGAACTGACCAGGTAATCTCCTTGTCAGGAAATTCCGAGCGAATTATTTCTGCGTGGGTATTCATGAGACGGACAAAGTACTCTTCTCCTTGGGTCTTGCAGGCTCCTCCGATGGTATCCGGGCAGTTGATAACGGTAGCACCCGAGGCCACTGCAGCTCTTATAAGATCGGTGGTAAAATCAAAATTCTCTGCGACTCGAGAATACCCTTCCGGGCTAAACTGAACCTGAAGTCCGGCCTTGACGGCGCGAGCCACAAATTCAGCGACCTGCTCTACGAGTTTCTGCTTGTCGCTTGCAAGAGGGCCCAACGAAGCAGGCATGAGTTGTGGATCTACTGGAAGATATGTGTGTAACCGCGCCTTGCCAAATGAAACAGCTGGTTCGAGTGCTTCAATGGTCACGTCTATCTGTTCGGATCGTAATTGGCAGAGTCCGGCGATTACCGGTGAATCTTCATCTGGTGACAGCTCTCGAGCGATGGCTTGCACGATCTTAAAATCCATCTTACTTGCCGATGGAAATCCGGCCTCAAGCACATCAACTCCGAGCTTGGCAGCAAGTTTCGCGTATTCAATATTGCGCTTGTACTCCATGCCAGCGCCTGGGCACTGCTGACCATCTCGAAGAGTCGTATCGAATATGTATACCTGTTCTCGTTCCATGCCTTTCTATTCCATCTCACCCCGTTGCCGTCATTGGCTCAAAGAGGAAAAAACTCCCCAAAACAAAAAAGGCCCTGCTTTCGCAGGGCCTTCTTAAATCCAAGCCGGTTACGACTTGATACACCTCCGCGCTTCCCTATCGGGATAGTAAGAGCAGGAGGTTGAGAAGTATTGAGTTAGTCATACTAACGTTATGAATACCTACTTCTAACGAGTAGTCAAGAATTGTTGGTATCTCCGGTCTCGAACCGCTGGTTGACGTTAAGCATTGTCATACTTGAATAGAACGCCTTCGGATGCTAGCGTTAACGGGTTATGTCAAGAAATTTAAGCCTCCAGAATGATAAGAACGATGTGAACGATTTGGTTCATAGCAGCTCTGCTAAGCCAGTGAGTGCTAGTATTGCTGCCTCAGCAAGAGAAGGTCTGCTCCTCCTCGTGGTGATTATCGTGCTTATTAGCATGTGGGGGCCGCCTGCGTAGAAATCACACTACGTCAGAGTTGAGAAAAGGCCCCCTTGAAATACAGGGGGCCTTTTTTTTGTGCTTTTCGCGGTCTTCAACATTGCCTAGGGCTTAAGTCTTCGTGACCGAGGGATGTTGCGGAGTTGGCGCACTTTATATCCAGCTTGAGGGTCACTATGTCCCCGGAATCAGGGATGTTTAATGACTGCGCGCCAAGAGGGTTTTTTTGCATAACACTTTGATTGTGCTGCAAATAGTACGGTGAAATACGGAGAATGAAATAATGACTGCCAGTCGAAAGCCAGCTGCGACGGAAAAGCTATCTGCCGAAATCTCAGGAAGTTATGCAGTGCTCGAGTCTCTCGTTCGAAATGGCTGTGACACCATCTTCGGATATCCGGGTGGTGCGATTATGCCCATCTACGATGCCCTCTACGACTATCGAAAGAAGATACGGCATGTGCTCGTTCGTCATGAGCAGGGCGCGACCCATGCCGCGGAAGGGTACGCCCGAGTGACGGGTCGAGCTGGCGTCTGTTTTGCTACTTCGGGACCTGGAGCTACCAACCTTGTTACTGGTATTGCAGATGCCATGCTCGATTCCGTGCCAATGGTCTGTATCACCGGCCAGGTGGCGGCGCACTTGCTTGGGACGGATGCATTTCAAGAAACCGATATTATCGGTGTCACCATGCCGATCACGAAGTGGAATTATCAGATTACCAACGCAGAGGAGATTCCAGCGATTATCGACAAGGCTTTTCAGATCGCTGAAGAGGGGAGGCCTGGTCCTGTTCTCATCGACATAACGAAGAACGCTCAAATTGATATGTGTGAATACGATCACACTCCTAAACCTTTGAAGAGCTATGTGTGGTCTAAACCCCAGCCGAAGACCGGTGATTTGGAGCGAGCCGCCAATCTCATTAATGAAGCAAAGCAACCGATGATGCTCATCGGCCACGGAATCCTTATTTCTCATGCGGAAGAAGAAGTGCGGATGTTTGCCGAACATACCGGCATTCCGGTAGCGAGCACACTTCACGGACTATCCGCGTTTCCAACGGACCACCCTCTCTATACCGGAATGCTCGGAATGCATGGGAATTATGGACCGAACCTTTTGACCAACGAAGCTGACGTGATTATTGCTGCAGGAATGCGATTTGATGATCGTGTTACTGGGAATGTTTCAAAATACGCACCAGATGCGAAGATTATTCATATTGATCTCGATGCTGCTGAAATCGGTAAGAATGTTGGAACTCGTGTTGGGATTATTGCTGATGCGAAGGAGGCATTGCAGGGGTTGATTCCATTGCTCCTTAAGAGCGAGCATCCGGAGTGGATAGCTCGATTTCAAGCCTGCCATCATGAAGAGAAAGAGAAGGTGCTCGACAGAGATATCTTTCCCAAGGAAGGGATGCTGAAAATGGGGGAGGTCGTTCGAGTTCTCTCTGAGAAGACCCATGGAGAGGCTGTTGTAGTTTCGGATGTTGGGCAGCACCAAATGATGGCTGCACGATATTACAGATTCAAAAAGAGTAATAGCTGGATGAGCTCTGGTGGCCTTGGGACGATGGGGTTCGCTGTTCCGGCGGCAATGGGTGCTCAGATTGGTGCACCGGATCGTCCGGTCGTTGCCATTGTCGGTGATGGTGGTATTCAGATGACTATCCAAGAACTCGGAACGATCGCCCAGGAGCAATTGCCGGTAAAGATCGTATTGCTCAATAACAACTATCTCGGAATGGTGCGACAGTGGCAGGAGCTCTTCTTTGACAGACGGTACTCGTTCGTTCATCTCGAAAACCCAGACTTTCAGACTATTTCAAAAGGATTTGGAGTGCCGGCCATTCTCGTTGAGAAACGAGAACAGCTCTCAGAGGCAATGGACCGCATGCTCGCCATGGATGGTCCTTGTCTTCTCGAAGTACGGGTTGAGCAAGAACAGAACGTATTTCCAATGGTACCGACCGGTGCCTCTGTTAGTGAAGTTCGGTTGGATTAGAGGAGTAAGAAATATGGCAACGAAGCGTTACACCCTTTCTATCTTTACCGAGAACAGTCCTGGAGTGCTCCAGCGAATCACTATTATGTTCACGAGAAGAAAGCTGAATATTGATAGTGTGACCGTTTCGGAAACGGAGCGACGAGGGGTTTCTCGTTTTACCATTGTTCTTGAAGTAGATGGGGCGCTGATACAGAAGATCGCAAAACAAATTCGGAGAATCATCGAAGTTCTGCACGTAGATGTTTTTGAAGAGCATGAGATAATCGCAAAAGAGCTCGCCTTTATTCGAGTTGAACCGGTAAATGATGCCGAACGTGAGGAGATTCTCGCGATTGTTCAGCAAACTGAAGCTCGGATCATTAAAGACGAAGAGCAGAATATCGTCTTGGAATTCTCGGGGACGAGAGAAGAGACTGATGCGCTTTGCGATCATTTGACCCCCTTTCGTTTGACGGAATTTGTTCGTTCCGGTCGAATTGCGATTCCAAAGAAGGGAGTTACGCATGAGGAAGCTATCCGTTTAGCGGTTTGAGAATTAGTAAACATTTTTGTCAAAAGAGCTGAGAATATGGACCACGAGCTAAGAGACTTCGTCACAAAAGAAAGAGTAGCGACAGACAACTTGGTATTTACGGGTGAGAAGAATCCGTGGGAGGTTGTTATAGATCTCGATGAAGTCCGGGCGAGGATAAATCCTGCCTACTTTCGGAGTTCTCCTCCACTGAACTCGAAGTATCTCCCCTTTATGCCGATAAAGAATTTTTCGAATTTTGTAACGCTGAAAGAAGGAGCAACTCCCCTAATCGCGGCGAAACATTATGGTAAGGATAAGGGGACAAATCTCTACTTCAAGCTTGAGGCACAGAATCCTACCGGTTCATTCAAAGATCGTGGCTCGGCAGTGGATCTTTCGGTGGCCAAGGAGATGGGCGCTAAGGGAATTGCCGTAGCCTCAACAGGGAACATGGCGGCTTCATGCTCCTGCTATGCGGCAGCTGCGGAAGTGCCGTGCTTTGTCTTTGTTCCAGAGGGAACGCCACCCTCTAAGCTCTCCCAAGTTATTGCCTTTGGTGGTCGAATTGTTCAAGTGAAGGGCGATTACAACGATGCTGCTGTTCTTGCACAGAGAGTAGCAGAGGAGTTCGGATTTTTTCTCGCTGGAGACTATGCCTACCGCGTGGAAGGGCAGAAAACTGCGGCTTATGAGGTATGCGAGCAGCTCTTCTTCCAGGCTCCTGATGTCGTGGTAGTCCCAATTGGTTGCGGAACTAATCTCGCTGCTTACAAGAAAGGCTTTGATGAGTTCTTTGAACTCGGCTTTATCGATAAACGTCCACAGCTTATCGGAGTGCAGGCTGACGGAGCCGCAACGGTAGTAAATAGTTTTCGAATTGGTTCGAAAACTATCGAGGCGCTCGCTTCAGCTGAGACGCTTGCTACCGCCATCAAGGTCGCTGATCCACTTGATGGTGTGAAGGCTCTTGATGCTATCTATGGAACGGAAGGGCGCGCCGTCTCCGTCTCAGATCGGGAGATGGTAGAGGCGCAGTATAATTTAGCTCGGGAGGAAGGTCACTTCGTTGAAGCCGCCTGTGCAGCTTCTCTTGCGGGATTTCTGAAACTCTCTGAAATAGGTGCGTTTGCGGGGCAGACCGTGGTCCTCGTCCTCACTGGGGATGGGCTAAAAGACC
>JAGRAT010000187.1 GCA_020434495.1 Bdellovibrionales bacterium
GCCCGTTAAAAGGGTACACGGATGTACCCTTAGGGCGAACCCTCGGAGCGGGACACGATGTCCCGCGAGAATGAGGCAAACGGGGAAAGCAGACATAAATTCGCTCTCTCAATGCCGATTCTCTCCTACCAAACTGCGGTTTTTGAGATGGCTGCTAGGCCAAATCATGTCTTCCAGAGGGAAGGAAATTGAAAAGGGGAATTCACTTAGGTACTCGACGGAAAAGCTTAATCTCAGCTTCGATAGCAATCGGCAAGGTAATGTGAACAAGCTCCCTTTCGCCAGCATTGTCTCGAAAAGCATAGCCACGCCAGATCATCTTTCCTTCATCGACTATCGGCTCTAAAAACCTCGCAGAATGCCAGGGCTTTGACGGCCCCTCCCTACGACTCCTCGGAAGAAGGAAATTTGTCACGCCCATCTCCTCGAGAGCATCTTTCACTGCTTCGCTATACACTCCTAGAGAATCATAGCCCTCTCGCTGTCCGATCTTATGATTACCAGCAACTCGAACAATCCAGTCATCGACGGAAGTTCCGGGGGAGGTTTGAGTCCTCCAAGCATTTGCTCCTCGATTCTCTAAACGTGCGAGGTGCCGAAAGTAGCGCGGGTCACTTTCGGGGACAGTCACAACTACCGCCTCAGCAATCAATCCTGTAGCCGAAATTTTAAAGCCCGCATTTGCGCGCTCAGTGACCGCTCCATCAACTTCTCGCTTTGCCGGCCAATAGCCGATAAAGCTCGTACGCTTGTCACCAACATCTGTTACTTGGCCAAAAGTTCCCCTCGATCTCTCCGCGCCACCTCGTACCTGGTCCGTTATCGGGTCGATAACAAATCCCCGAGCGGGCTCCCCCGCCGACTCAAGCGCTCGCTGAACCAGTATGTTTACCAACTGGGTCTTTACTGCCGGTTCTCTTGAGATACAGGCCGTCGCCAACTGAGTGGTCTCCCAGACAAAAGAAGCATACTGCTCAAGAGGCATACCGGAGGTTTTGAAATCGGGAAGCTCGTCTAAGAAGAGTCGCGAAAACTCCTGAGCTTCGCTATTGGACAGCCGATCACGTTCGCGAGCCTGGGCGAGATAACGGGTAACGTATTCGGTATGACCCGCCAGGGCTCTTGCCACTACCGATTGCTCAAGACCACTACTCTTCCCCAAAGAGTCATCTCGGTTGGGATCTGGCAGCGGTGATTCTCCATGTCGACCGGATTCAAGCATACCCTACATACTTGAAACTGCAGATGTTGCCGAGGCAACCCCCCTACTTGAACCAATCACCCCTTTCACCGGTGATTCATAGAGATCGAGAAAGGCCTGCAACGTTACGCCCTCCAAGCTCCCTACATGATGATTCGCTTCGGTAAATTGGGTAGACATGCTTACTCCTACAGAAACCATCCCCGCAGCAATAATAGCCTTTATTCCGGCATCAGCGTCTTCAACGCCGACACAGTTACACGGCCGGACACCGAGCTTTTTAGCTGCAAGCAAGAACACCTCGGGGTCAGGCTTGCTGACCATCACTTCGGTGCCATCTGCAATTTCATCAAAAAGCTCGGCTATCCCCAACTTTCCCAGGATAAACCGCGCGTTCTTACTAGAAGAAGCAATAGCTGTTTTGACTCCGGCCTTTCGAAGCTCAACAAGCAGCTCCAAAACACCTGGAAGGACAGCACCTTCATTAAGTTTATCAAGAGATGCGAGATAATACGCATTCTTTTTCTCAGCGAGCTCAACTTTATCGGCTTCTGAAAACTCCGCCGCGCGCTCTCCAAGGATAAGCTCAAGAGAAGCCATGCGACTCACGCCCTTGAGCGCCTCATTCTGCTCTCTATCGAAAGGAACCTTTAGTTCATCTGCAAGCTGTTTCCAGGCAAGGAAGTGATACTCCGCGGTGTCTGTCACGACTCCATCGAGATCAAAAACTACCGCACGTAAGTACGGGGAGACCTTCATCGACAGCGGCTTATCAGTAAGCGTCACCACGTCGTGATAGTGCATCATTTGCAGGGGCTCACCACGAAGGAGTCGATACTCGACTCGTTCAGGAGTAACCACCACCTCAATCTCCCGTTGCCGAAATTGCAGTCGAGTTCTGACGATATTCCAACGTGCAGGAATCGACGGGCGAAACCGAAGCGTGTTCGAACGAATCTGCACTCCGAGAAATCCGTAAAAGAGCGTGCACCAACTCCCAGCTAGCGCAGCGATATGCAAGCCATCTTGAGTGTTACCACAAATATCATCGAGATCGAGTCGTGATGTCCTATCGAAGTACTCGTAGGCATAGTCCGCTTTTCCAATATTCGCAGCGAGAGTGGCGTGAACCGCCGGAGAAAGCGATGAGTCGTGAGTCGTCAATGGTTCGTAATAATCAAAGCAACGAGTCGTCAATGCCTGGGTGTATTTCTCTGGCATGAGATACATTAACATCAGCACATCGGCCTGCTTCAACACTTGGTGTCGATAGATATTGAGATAGTGGTAGTGCAGGAGTAGCGGATACTTCGTCCGCGGAGTCCCCTGAAAGTCCCACTTTGGCTTCGATAGAAATGAATCATCTTGGGCAATAATCCCAAGCTCCTTATCGAATGGAACATAGATTCCCTCAAAACACTTCTGCCACTCTTCAAACTCGGCATCATGAAGCGCGAGGTCTCGCCGTAGCCGATTCCAGTCGGTGGGAAATTCATGTTCAAGAACTCGCTTCGCCTCGAGAGCCGACTGTAGCGCCTGCTGAATCATGGTATTCGTGTAAGCGTTATTGTCGACACAGGCGGTGTACTCATCTGGTCCGGTAACGCTATGGAAACAAAACCCCTTCCCGGGAATCCAACTTCCGAGATCGACGAAAAATCGAGCGATTTCGAAAAGCATCTCGGCCCCAAACTCAGCAAGCAGACTGCGGTCCCCAGTAACATCCACATACTTCGAAATAGCAAAGGCGATATCAGCGTTTATATGATACTGGGCGGTTCCAGCAGGAAAAAAAGAAGAAGCCTCATCTCCAGAAATAGTACGCCATGGATAGAGCGCTCCAACGTGATCAAGCTCTGCTGCACGCTCACGAGCGCGGTTCAAAATAGAGTAACGATACTGCAGTAACGCCTTTGCGATTTCGGGCTTGGTCCATATGAAAAACGGAAGAACATAAATCTCAGTATCCCAGAAATAGTGCCCGCCGTACCCTTCACCTGTTAACCCCTTAGCGGCAACGTTTGACCGACCATTTCGGCCCACGGACTGAAGGAGCTGGAAGAGGGCAAATCGGATCCCCTGCTGTAGTACCGTATCTCCTCGAATCTCTACGTCACACTCCTCCCAGAACTTCTCAAGATACTCCTCTTGCTCCTCTGCGAGAGTGGTAAATCCGTCCTTCTGCGCAGTGAGAACATCCTGAATAGCAAGCCCTTTGAGATCCCCGTCCTTAGACTCAATGGAGTGGTGGTACGAAGTAAGCTTTTCAACTCGGACTAACGCTTCAGGTTTAACAACAAAACGGTACTCAAGTTCTGGAACAACCAAATCTAAACGCTCAACAACAAAGCTCTCGTTTGTTATGTCGCCACCTGACTGAATTACAGAATGCGCCGATGCCACGGCGAGGGAATGATACGATCTCGTTGTTCTCTGCTTGAGGAGCAATACCCCGTCAACGAATTGGATCTCCTTTAATTGCGCCTTCATCGAAGAGTCCCCACCTCCGACTCGAGGATCACTCTCATCAACGATTTTCTCTGCCGTAAGCTCAACCTTAGATCGAAGGACAACCACAGCCTCACTGTCTAAAGCTTCAATTTCCAGAGAATTCACAAGGAGATGATGACGAGGAAAAGAAGCGAATCGATTAAAAGTAAATCGAAATCGGGCGCCACTCTTCGCTCTCCAAATAAATGAGCGCTGCAATATTCCGTTACGGAAATTTAGCGAGCGAGAAAAGTCGGAAACCGCTCCAGGAGATACAACAACAACCTCTCCATCAACGGCAATCTCATAAGAATTCGGATTTGCGACCGACACCATCGCTTGATGCATCTTCGCATAGCCATATCCGGACTCGGGATACTCAATCGGAGCGATATCATAATAGCCGTTGAGATACAGACTTCTTACGGAACCGAAGAGATCCTCCTCGTAATACCCCTCTTCAAAGAAGCCGCGAACTCCTAAAAAGCCATTCCCAATGGTAAAGACAGACTCATTTCGAGATGCAAACTCAGGGTCAAATTGCGTTTCAGCAACTTCCCACTCACTCGGTTGATAAATACAGGACGGTCCGCTGTGATGCACATCTCCTCCATTATCCAGTTATCCCCTCAGGTGCGACTCGTGCAAGCTGAGCCATACCCACATGAAATCATTAGCATATCCGCAAATCCAAGTCGTGCTTTTGGTGGAATTTTATCATTTCCGTAGCGAGAGTTAATCGAGAGTCAAAACACTGGAACGGGTCGAACTATTTTTCATTTCATGGTTGTATATGTGGAACCTAGGTAATCATAAGGCGCTGTCACTATTATGAAACATCACCTCCGTTTGGATTTGCTCCTCGTTCTCTGCCTGCTCCCAATCTTCGCGCAGGCGCAGTCGGCCGACCGATTTATCACCCCGCAATTTGATGATGCAAGCATTCCTGGGGTATCTGCCGGCAATCCTCCTGCAAGCGGGAGTATCGGGTGCCGCTCACTTTCCGTCTCTGGCACAAATGCACTTGCCCCCCTTGTTTCTTTGAGTTCGGGCGTAACCCCATCAAACATCCAGCTCATCTCCTCTCGCCTCCCTTACACTTGTAAAGTAAGCCTTGGCACTGGGTTTGCGGCAGTACCCTTCACGATCGGTTCCTCAGACTTCTCCATGGGCTCAAGTATATCAAAGACCATTCCGTACATCCCGGTAAACCGCCTGGTTGAAGCACAGGTCCTCGATCCAAATGGAAACGTTATCACCGGGACAAACTGGATAGCTGAAGTTTTACTCGATGATAAGTCGAGCGCCTCTTCAAGCCTTCCCCAGCCAGAATTTCGAGCGACTCCCGCTATTAACTCAACTGGAATACGACAGTTTAACGTTATTCCAGGACAAACCTATCGAATGATCCTACGACAAGGAGCAGGGGCCAACATCCCCGGAGAACCAGGAACTCCCGGTGGCGGCCAAGGAAGTAGCGGAAGTACCAATCCAACTGGCGAATCAAATGGAAACGTTTTCGAAGACGCAAATCGCAATGTGTACTATCTCCCAACGACATTCACATCTGTGAACGTTCCTTTCAATCAGCCAAATTCAACTCAGCAGGTTTTCCTACGAGCCGAAAGAGCTGACGCAAAAATTGAGGTAACGCTCTTTGATAGTGATGGGAGTAGTGCTGTAAACGGATATGTAGATATACGTGCTCGAGCAAACTCTTCAAATTCTAACACCTTCCCAATTCGATTCACCACACAGGTGGCTGCGAATCAATCCATCATCATCCCTGTGCCTTCTGGCAGGACTTATGATGTTCGTGTTGGTGCAGTAGTAAGCTCGGGAGCAACGGTTCAAAAAATACAACCAGAACCTGTCGAGGTGACTATACCGAATGGCAGCACAAGCACCTCAATTGTAAACGTTGCGCTAAGAGATCCGAACTACACCCTTATCGTAAACACCTCTGCACTCGATCAGAACAACAGTAGTGTAAGTACAAGCAGCTTCGATTTCCTTTCGTGTTTCGCATACAACGCTCGAGGTGAGTACAGTTATTCACAAGATACTTCTGGAAGCGCCATTAGCCTAAACCTCTTTGTAGAAAACACCTCGAAGTCAGAAACCTACCGAGTTGGATGCTTTGGGGTGCAATCAACGAGTGGAGATTCAAGGCAATTTTTCGGAGAGACGAACTACAACACGATAAAAAACCAAACGACTGACATATTGGGCCTCACCATAAGCGACCAGGGAATTGCCTACGGCTCAGTAGGCCAATCGGCTCCGGTTGATCGCTCAAACGAACTCACCTTCCCGGATGGCATGACGACTCTTGATATACCGTCTGGAGCCCTTGGGTCTTCTGGTACAGCGACTGTAAACATTCAAACAGCAACTGGAATTCGGTCGTCAGAGAGCACCTATCCACTGACAGCTTGGAACATAACTCCAACCCTTAGTGGTTCAACCATTACCGATCCCAATGACTCAGCAGAGCTCTGCATTCCAATCGACGAGGATGATGTTTTAGCCCAGGGGGCAACGACTGCGGATGTTTCCCTTGCAAGTTATGACGACACCACCCAACAGTGGGAGTCCGTCGAAACTTCAATAGTAGGGACTTCGGGAAATCTTTTTGCCTGCGGCCAGGTGAATCATTACTCAATATTCGGAACGATTCTTGACGTTGCTCAGTCGCTTCAGTCAACGGTGCCGACGAATTTCCGGTTTACATTGCGAAGCAAGAACTCGAAAAGAAAAAAATGCGTGGCAAAGTGGACAGCCCCGGATAGCGATTTCGCTAGCACCCTAACCTATATACTGCGATATAGCCGAACGAAGAACCGAAAGAAGTGT
>JAGRAT010000188.1 GCA_020434495.1 Bdellovibrionales bacterium
TTGTCGATTACCGGTGCTGATTTGGAGAGTACAGCTCCCGCTTCCGGTCCACAAAGGCCCTCCTCTTCAATCAGGGAAAAAACCTGATGCTGACCTGGGGCTAAAGCTCCAGCTGGGACCTCTCTGGAAGCAAGCGGATTTGGCTCGCCATTTTCTATTAATAAAATAGCAGCAATAGCTTCGAGTCGAGCCTCTTTGAGTTTTTGAGGTTTTCCCCGTGGCTCCAATACTTCAGAAGCTTCTTCTATGGTCATCCCTCGATGATAGACGGCCTCCAAGATCTCTTGATGCCTCTTTGGAAGTTTTGGTAGGACCTGTTGCATTCTTTCTTCGGATTCAGTGAAGAATCTTGCAAATTGCACCTCTCGAATTCCTGTAACGATTCCAGAATCTACGGTGGTCTTCTTTACTCCTAAAGCTCTTGCCGTCTCTGAATAGCTGTATTTTTGCTTGTAAACATATTGGATAAGCTGACGCTGGGAAGCGCTCAAATATTTCGAGTATCGGTCAAAATCCTCAACCGCAACTGGCCGAAAAATGTGTTCTAGCTGAGGCTCGGGAATGGACCAAGAAGGCTCCGCAGAAGAGGGAATTTCCTTTGTTGCAGCAACGAGCTCAGTTGCTCGATTATAGGCAGCACCTACAGTTACATTGGTTACTCCCAGAGCATCTGCTGCTTCAGTCTGATTAAGCCCATCACGATCGATGAGTTCTAAGACTCGTCTTTGTTTTGCAGTAAGTTGAACTGTTGCGTTCCAGGTCTGCTCCTGTTCCGGCACGCCGTTCTCTCTCCAGTCAAATAAGACTTTCGTAATAGTACCCAATCTCTTCTCCAACTGTTCCGCCGACGCTTTTGGGGTAATCCTTTCCCCAATTTCACTAAGTGAGAGTTTCTCGCTATATCGAAGCATCCAAACTTCACGATCTCTTGGCTGCAGATGCTCAACGAGAGGAAGCCATACTTGTGAATGATTCGGCTCGTGAGAAAAGGTCCTTGCAAGGTGAAGAGTTGTTTGGACGCGAGCCATGGCGCTAAAAATTGAAAGTAGGGGGAGCTCTAGCACATCGGCAACTGCCCGATATCCCATGTGTTTATCAAACACTTTTGTGGCGATTTCTAACTGGTGCTCGGTCAAGAAAGCTTCAAACTCACGCCAGTTCTTGCCTTCTCGAGCGACCCTGATAGAGCCGACAAGAGGCCGACTGCTTTCTGTTTCCTCACGATCATTTGCTGGGGGGCTCTCAGTTGATGCTGTTGAAAAACTGGCATCCAGAATCTCCCTCATGGTCTGTCCCTTCGAAAGCAATTCTAGGTAGCTGACTGCTCTTCGAAGAAGAAATGCCAGCTCGGCTTCTTTTAACGGAGGATGAATCTCCTGAAGTGTTTCTTCAAAGCCATGTCCTTCAAAGACGCAGAACGTTATAGCTTCAAGTTCTCTAGACGGAAGATTTGGCAGATGAATGTTTAAAAGAGCGGTTGTACGTTCGGGATCCGAAAGGCACCATCTCGCTAGCTCAATATCTTGATCGCCCACCTTTAGCAGTTGACTTACTGCATTCGGTGACGTCCCAAAGGAAGCCGCAAATTCTCGAATGGTCTCTCCATCACCATAAATTCGTTCTATTGCTTCCTTCGCTCTTCCGTGAAGTAGCTGAGTGAAGCCTCGCCAGTGTGATTCTGGTGGCCTCTCTCGAGTTTCTCCTCGAGCCCGCGTGAAGTCTTCGCCTTCTCGACCAAGCTCTTTCAAGGCGAGTTCCAGTTGAATGGAGACAATTGAGCGCTGCAGTCCTAGCAAAGAAGCCGTTTCCCCAATGGTATAGCCATCTGTGATGATATGCCGGGCAATCGCTCGGCGTTGCTCGTCTGGTAACTCTTCCTCGCTCGGGGCCAGTTCTTTTTTGTACTGAGATTTACGCATGAGCTGAATATTTCGTATCCCAGCATTCAATAGCTGTTGCACGCGAGGTGTCGAGCAGCGCGGAGAGAGCTTCTCGCCAACTTCCACCGTTGGTGTATTCTCTTCGAATCGAGCCTGAATTGCTGCACGTTGTCGCCCTGGAAGATTCGCGAGTTCTTTGCTTCTCACTCGCTCTTCTTTCTGGAAATAGACATCGAGAAGTCTCAAGTCACTGCGAAGTTGGGAAAGTTTCTGAGAGAGATCGGGTTCGCTCTCTCCAAGGAGGATAGCGCTGGCCTCTTTGGAGTATCCCCGTTCGTAAACGAGAGAGAAAATTCGATTCTGCTCATCAGAAAGGGAGGAGCGAAATCGAATCCCAAGCCGAATTAGCAATTCATCTCGTTTGCCGTCCTGAGCAGCATCCAGAATTTCTTTTGTCTCGATCATCTTATCGAGCACCTGTTCAAATCTCCGCGGATCGTGGGGATGAGAACTCACATCTAACGTCTCTTCTAGAAGTATTTCGAGCTGCGCATTTTCTGCTGCAGTCAAGGTGCCCAATGTTTCAGTCCAAGGCGAGGTGTCGCGGGTAAGCTCTTGCTGGGCGGAAAGCAAACCCACGATGCGATCCACTGCATGTTCACTAGCAGCTGCTAATCCGGAAAAATAATCTACAAACTGTTTCTGAGAATCTGCGGTAAGACGCTTTAGCGCGCTACTCTCAAGTAGGTCAACTCCAAGCTTGTGGACAAGATCGGTAAAGTAAATTATGCGCCTCTTCTTCTCGGGAGCTTCGAGATCCGAACTTAACAACGCTTCGGGGAGATGATCCCGGTAATATTCAATGAGGCCGTCCTCTAAGGTCATGTATTTCGCAGAAGTTGCAGCAACAAAAATTGACCGAAATTGATCAACGATGGTCTCATCCGAAATGCCAAGCTCTCGGAGATGTGGGTCTTTCAGAGAGAGAGCTTTCGCGAGGGTTTGCTCTAGAACAAACCGATTTGCTGCAGACAAGCTTCCCCTCGTTTCTTCGAGGACAGGAGGAAGTCCATCATTATTGGTGAACAGCTCTAAAATCAGGTTGGCATTTTGGATCTGCTTTGACACTGAGTGCCGATCGTTTTCGATTCCAAGCCGAGCGAGTTCTTTTGAGATGTGCTCACTATGGAATCCTCGTTCATGCGCAATTGAGAGAGCTATCTGATATTCATGCGGAAGGGATGAGAGATGTGGAGCTTGTTCTGGAGAGCAAATTCGTTCCGGGTGTGTTAGTGCTGACACTCTATAGTAAAGAAGCCCAATTTTTTGACGAATTTCATCATCTCGTAACGGTGTCGCAGAAGTTTCTTGTTGCCCTCGTGGAAGGAGTGCCTTTGAGAGTGCAGAGCCAATTGCGGTATTTGAAGTCTGAGTTTGAACAAGCAAAAGCATCTCTTGCTCATCACTTGGTAGCAACTCTTGTACTGATTCTGGAAGTGGAGAGAGGCCTCGAATCCGTTGAACTTTCCGGAGAGTAGAACAGATCTCCTGAAGCCTTGCCTGTTCCTTTTCTCCCAGAGCATGAAGAGACCCAGAAGAGAACAGCTCTCTTGCACTGAGCAAGAATCGCCGATCTTTCAGGCCAAGTATCCTCTCAAATGGGAGATCGAGACCTCGATAGGAGATGTCGGCGAGAAGCTCATCCTCTCCGGGCACTTGTCCTTCATCATCAAGGTGGTCGGTCAGAGCCGCTTGTTCTTGTTCATATGCTGCCTGGGCTGCTGAAACTTGAAAAGCATATGGATCTCTTTCGCCGTTGCGGTGAGTTGATGTGTCCAGCGAGTAATGCGCTCCAAACTCTTTTAATACGCCAGTTTCTCGGAGTGTGCGAAAGAGCACTTTAGCGATACGTTCTTCAACGTAAGATATGAGTCCTTTACGCTCACACTGGGGCGATTCGCCAAACTCCTTAATGAGTTCAAAAACTGATGCTGGTACATAGGAGGCAACCTCACTATGGGAAACCCGAGAACCAGATGCGATTCTCCGGTGTGTGGGCCGAAGGTGATCAGTAAAGAACTCCAGTAATTCGTTTGCAAAGTTTGAATCTTTAAGGAGCGATCGCCAAGTGACAGGGGAGATATTAATTTCATCAAGCTGAGAAATTATTTCAGCACTAATCTTGCGGCCGGATACTAGCGCCGCTACAGCTGATAGCTCACTCGTTGCCGACGTATGAGAACCAAGTTGAGGCATGTTTTTAAACAAAGAGAGAATAAAGCATGGCTAGCGAGATGGATTCCAAGCAAATAAAATACCGCGAATCTGATTTCTAAGTAACGAGATCGGCCCGAAATTCTTGAATATTTTGGGAATTTGAAGGAGAAATGCTCGAGTTGAGCGCCGCATAATTCCTTTTGGGCTCCAACTTCCGGAAGGCTGGCAGGGAACAGTCTTCCAGAACCGGGCATCTTCATTGGCGGCGAGTATAATTGACTAAGGCGCAGTATTTGATCACGAGGGCAGTGAAACCAAGGGCAATGAAATGGTCCGTGCTCGCAAGTGACTCGATGTATGAGACGTCGGACAAGATAGGAAACTTTCGAAAACCAAAACATTCAATTTGGATTTGATGCAAGCGCTAGATAGAGCTCTTTTCTGGAGTGCCGCCGCCTTTTGCAAACTCAAAATGCTGGAAGGCAAGAGTCGCCTGGACCGCAAATTGGTTAAAGGAATCAAAAAGCTCTGCCGTAAGTGGACGACCACTTGGTTGCATGTCTGCGTAAAATACCCCAACCCACTTTTGACTAACGACGACGGGTGCAAGAAAAAAGTCGCTGCATTGCAATCTTTCATATAGGACTTCAGCACCAGAGAAGAGTTTCCCCTTCTTTGCGTCGGCACCAGGCCATATGGGGATGTTTCGTTGAAAAGCTAGGGTGAAGAGGGATTCAATTTCTGGGGAGACATCAAAGACGAAGTTTTCTCTTACCTCTTTGTTCTTTGGTCCGACTGCTAAGCGTGCAGAGAGAATTGTCCTCGAATCATTTAGAATTCCAAAAAGGACTCTATCGAGTCCTACTCCACGGTGCATTCCTCCAATAGCGTGGAGGACATACATTGTTGGCTTGGCGCGCGAGGCCATCAGTGCAGAGAGATTCCGCAGTGATTCTAGCTGAAAGCTCTGATTTGGCTGGACCGGTATGTACTCTTCTTCCTCTTCGCACTCGCTTTGTTGAGATTCTGATGGTTCGGGCGCCGCTTCTTCTATGGTTCGTATCGTGGTTGGCCGGGTCGCGTTTTCTGGAACAACAGATATCGGCTCAAGGGGGGGATTGATACCAAATGATGCAGACATTTCAACCATTTCATTGCTTGCGTCTCGAATGCAAGCAACGATTGCGTCTGGTGCGATGGTTAATGTGTCTTCCATTTTGAGCAGTACTTTCTCAACCGGGGCAGACTCCCATCCATAGGCAAGTGATCTCGAAAGTGAAGTTGAAAGGGTTATCTCATCGTGCCGCTTTCTTTCGTTTTCAGTTGGATTCTCTGTTATTGGAATGAACTCGTTTAGAGACCATTCAAATGTCAGTGCGCGCGAGAGTTCAGCCAGGGTAAATCCAAAAACCCTGTGCTCTGCCTCATCGAGAGCGCACCCTTCATTTGTAACGATCTCTTTTACCTCTCTCATCTCATTCTCTGCGACCTTCCAGATCGCAAGTGGCCCGATGTTCAGCATCATGGCGGAAAGAAAAACTTCTTCACTGTACGGATCTCCACGAACAATCGCTAAGAGCCGTGCCTGTGTGGCTGCATGAAAAGCATGGGCCATCTCGTCCGTCAGCTCCGAAGGAGGGTTTCCCTCAGAGAGCCCCTCAATCAGTGAACAGGTAAGACAGATCTTTTTTACTTCCTTGACGCCAAGCATCACGATAGCTCGGCTAATGGTATTTGTTCTCCCTCGTCGTTGACGGTAGACGCCGTTTGAAGCTCTTAAGATCTTTGTAGAAAGAGCGGCATCGCGTTTAATAAGCTTTGACAGCTCTTCTAGGTCTGCCTCGTCTTCATTTGCAAGCTGGGAAAGCTGTTGCACACTCTCAGAAAATGCCGGAAGGCACTCCGACTTAATCTTGTCGATCCAGCCCTGTATGAGCTGCTCTTTGCTGAGTTCCATTTCCTTGGTCATGTAATCATTCCGGGCCGTTGGATGCCGGAGCCCAATGAGGAAATAATCGTTCAACTACGAGAATAACTTAACGTCTGTAAGAGGGATGATTGAAATAAAGATTGTCCCTTGTACGCCTTGATTCTTCGCGCTGCTGGTGTACCATCTAACCCCTTGTTTTTACTTGTTTAAGGATGTTCATGCTCCCCTTCGATTTGGAAGAAAATGCAATTATTGCCGACAAATATCGAGTGGTTCGGCCGCTTGGAGCTGGTTGGGAGGGGGAAGTATATCTTGTTTCTGAACTTGGAACTGGTATCGAGCGAGCGGTAAAGCTCTTCTATCCACAACGAAACAAGAAAAAGTCTGCCTCTAAACGCTATGCGCGAATGCTCCACAAACTTCGAAATCTCCCCACTCTTATTCAGTACCACGCGCACGAGGAGGTGATGATTCATGATCAATTGGTTGTTGCGCTGATCTCAGAGTATATCGAGGGTG
>JAGRAT010000018.1 GCA_020434495.1 Bdellovibrionales bacterium
CAATTCTTCTTTAGAGCTCCTCTTTAGAGCGTTTTATCGTCGATATATTTTTAATTCGGATCGATTGCTGGGTCCTTGTTGATGCACGTCTCGAGTTCGGGTCTAAAGAGTTTCGACAGAAACTTTTCTTTTACGACTACTCCTCAAAATTCATAGCTTAAGTTCTGGACCCAGGTACTCATTGTAATTTCCCGGGCCACTGGTTATAAACGCTACCGTCAATAGAACGAGATTCTACGGTAGTAGTTGATGAGCGATCTCTCATTACAGCCAGCTCGTCTTGCAAAGGATTCGCCTCCCGAGCGGAAAGAGGCGGGGTTGGATGGGCTTCTTGGTAGGGCAATTTTGCCTGATAGTGATGAAGCTCGGATTGCGTCTCGTAAGAGGATTTCAGGTGAAGAGCTCAAGCTTATCCTGAAGGAGCATCAACTACCGATATCAACTGATGGCTTAGCGAGGCAGTTCACCAGAGAAGAAGGCATTACCGTTTTAAGGGAGTCTGCTCGTTGTCTCAGCGAAAGGACGGAAGAGCTTGCTGAGAGAATAAATGGATCTACCGTAAAGCTCTTGGCTCTCCATCAAAGGGCGATAAAAGAACTAGAAAGCATTGGGATTGTAAGCGCCCTCATTCATGTAACGAAGGCAGCTCGTACCATTGTTCCGCCATCCGTGACTACGCTATTTGCTCAAGCCGACAAGCAAAAAACCGAGCCGGGAATGAATTTTCTCATCGGGATGATAAAAGAGGATCTCCAGAAAGCTGCAAAGAGCGCAGTGGAATTTGGGACGCTCTTTGCAAAATGTTTTCCGCGAGATTTTGTGCAATTCGTGGCTCATCCGCGTGAAAAATTCGGAAAGTTCTTGGATCGAGTTAAAGCTGGATTCAACGGTTTTACTGATCCGATTGAAATCGAGCATAAGCCCACCTATATCAGAGGAGGGATTTCCATAACGGTCAAAGATGACGGTCGTTGGAAAGCTCGGGAACGAGTCTTTACTTCAGCGAGTAGAATTGCTCAGCGACCTCTAGCAGATGTGAGAGACCGGGTTGGCGCCATTGCTACCAACATAGAGGAAGAGCTTGAGGTTTTGGCTAAAACTCTGCAGGCAGTTAGTGAGCTTCCAAAAGAATTGCAGAAGCATTTTGAAAAGATTCCATCTATTGTCCTTTATACTTCAGAAGGTGTTACTCGTTTTGCCAGAGGTGCAGGGCAGTGTTTGCAGGCCCTTGAAAGGATTGATGAGCGAGAGAAAGCGGATAAATCCGCAATAAAAAACTTCATTCGGGACACTGCGAACTATATCGGTGCCTACGAGCAGCTCATAGAGGGCGCCACAGCTGAAGCCTTGCCAATCGGCGTCAGACAACGTGCAACCCTTCGATACGCACTTAAGAACTTAGGTGATAAATCAAGAAGTCCGAAACCACTTCAAGAAGGGCCCCTTGAAAGTAATGTGATAGTGGTAGACACCGCCGCTATAGAAAGGGAGTTTCGAGCTCAAATGACGAGTGCATTTGATAAAGCGTGGGAGGAAAGAGCCGAGGATACGTTGCTGACACCTAATCATAAGACGGTCTTGAGTGCTGTTCGTACTTTTTTAGAAATTCAAGGCAATGCACCAGAGGACTCAAAAATATCAAAAGAGAACGCCCTCGTTCTTTCGAAGGCAAGGAATGCCTTGGACAAAATTCCGTCTAATGATCGTGAGAAGATTCTTGATGAGCTTACCCTTGAATCATATCTCGCTTTAGACGACAGGGTAGCGGCGGATCACTTTGTTATTGGTGTTCAACAGCTAAAGAGAGGATTGGTACGCCTCGTTCGAGACGCTTTTCGCCCACACATATCCGTAAGAAAAGAGAGAAGTCGGCTAATGCCACGAGTTCCAACGGAGATGCCTCTATCCGAAGTTGAGGAGAGAGCTTCAGCTCTTTTTGGATTTGCAGAGGATTTAGCTGAGATCGATGGACATCCGCCGGGAGCCGTAGAGCAGTTTTTGATTCGACATCCATTCCTCTTTCGGGCAAATGACGATCAGTTAAAAAGAGTCTCCGCAACACTCTATGATGAGATGCAGCTTCATCAGGAGGCTACGGTACTTGTTGGAGGCAACGGGAGAGCGAAAAAGAAGTTACATCTTCCGGTGATTCTTGAAGAGAGATTTGAGAACGTTGAAGAGCTTCTTAATGGGTTTCGAGCCAGTCGGAGAGCGTATGAAGAGATAATACGAGAGTGTTCTCCAAAAGACTCGGCCTCCGGACTGGCAGAAGGAGTTTCAGAGGTCGATGAACCCCCTCTTGTTGCCAAGCTCCCCTCCCGGAAAATTCAACTCGATGGTGTTTCACGTGAGCGAGCTGTAGCGCTCTATGACGAGTTTCAAGAGATCGTAGCTGAACTTGATGCAGATCCAGCTATTGGTCGGTATGGAAGCAGAACTGTTCTCCTCAATATGGCAGCATTTTTTAAGCCTGCGAATCCGTGGATCGGCGAACATTACTTTCGAATTGAATACGTTTCTCGGAATGCAACAGCGCTTGCTGGAGAGGATGTGCCAAAAGATGTGCAGCTTTTGAAGTTTCTTTACAACAACGATGTCCTTAGCAAGTTCTTCTACAAGGGAGGGCAGAATGTTATCTCCTTTAATCCTCACCTTGATGAGATTGGTAATCCTGCCTTACGACATGCCGCCTCCTTTATCTTTAAAATGAAAGACTCGGAAGATAAAAGAATAATCTCGGCCTTCCTCCACACTGATTGGACCGGGTTGCAGTAGAAAGCCAATTTGCAGCATCTTTCTCCGCATTTCCTGGCACATGTGATGCTGATCTGGTGTGGTACGTCGACGAATCTGTCGAGCTTTGTCGATACCTTTGTAACATCCCGATCAAATTATTTTTTCTGGCGATTAGTAAAGGTCGCTTTTCCTTTTCAGGCCTTAGGCTAACTGGAGTTTACAGAGCTTATACCAGAGGAGTTTGGTCCAACGTTCGAGCAGTAAGAAAGGCTACGAGTTTTAAATAGACCTCTTTAAGTTCAATTCTCGCAGGGTGTCCCAAATGCCCTTACCATAATAGAGACATAGGGCTACTTCTTTTTCTGCTCGCGCTGACGCTTCTTCTTTGACCATCCAGCAATCTCTCTCTGTTCCGCTCGGGTTAGCGCAAGTGCAGCGGCTGAAACGTCCTTCGTGATGGTCGAGCCTGCTCCGATTGTTGCGCCCTCTTTGATAGTTACTGGGGCAACTAGAGCAGTGTTGCTGCCGATGAAGACACCATCCTCTATCGTGGTTTTGAACTTACTATACCCATCGTAATTACAGGTAATGGTACCGGCGCCAATATTTGCGTCCTTCCCAATTTCGGCATCTCCAAGATAGGTAAGGTGTGAAGCCTTCGCGCCATCGTGAAGCGTCGCTTTTTTTGTTTCAACAAAATTTCCAACCTTTACCTCTTTTCCAAGGAACGATCCCGGTCGTATATGAGCAAACGGCCCTACTGCTGCATTTTCGCCGATAGTGGACTGGTCAATGCGGCAGCTCCACTTAATGTGAGCTCCTTCGTCAATGGTGGTATCAGTGATGTGGGAAAGTCCCTCGATGATAACTCCGTTACCAATGACGACATTTTTCCCAATAACTGTACTTGGACCGATGGTTACCGAAGAACCAATTTTTGTTTCCGGATGAAGAACAACACTATCTGGATGAATGAAATGAACACCGTTTAGCGCAAAATCCTCACGAATTCTCTTCTGGAGAATGCTATTTACGAGATGAAGATCAGCGTACGTGTTCACCCCAAGCACTTCTTCGCTTGAGCCACATAGAACAGATGTTACCGTTTGTCCCTCTGCCGTTGCCCGCTTTACGATATCAGTGAGGTAGTACTCTCCTTGAGCATTATCTGTTTCTAAACGGCTAAGCGCTCCGGGGAGAAAGGCTGAATCAACAACATATACCCCCGAATTGATTTCGTGATTGAGGAGTTCCAGCGGAGAAGCATCCTTCGCTTCAGTGATCGCGGTCAGTGTCCCAGTTTCCCGATCGCGAATAATCCGTCCATACGAACCGGGTTCTGGCAGAAGAGCAGAGAGAACGGAGACCGTGGCCTTCTTTTCATGGTGGTCTTTTAGAAGCTTTTGAAGCGATCCAACCTCTATTAGCGGTGCGTCTCCACATAAAATGAGTACTTCACCAGTAAAGTTTTCAAGGGAGGGAAGGGCTGCACGAACGGCATCTCCAGTCCCTTTTTGCTCCTTTTGGGTACAGAATGAGACCTTACAAGGATCTCCCTTCTCTTTCAGCCAGCTTTCCACTGACTCTTGAACCCGGTCACCCTGAAAGCCAACAACCACACTTATGCGAGAAGGAGTGAGCTTGAGGGCGGTTGAGAGGACTTGGTGAATGAGTGGTCCGGTAAAGGATTCTACTAATACCTTCGCGGACTTGCCTCCCATTCTCGTGCCTTTGCCCGCTGCGAGGATGACTATTGCTAATGATTCGTTCATTTTTTTTACGACATCCCTCAAAAGTTTTTCACAATAGCTCGATAGACATATTGGAGTTGCCTTAAGGGAAGCACGCTCTAAGAAATATTACCAGTATGTCGACTGCGAACTCCTCAGATGAATTTAAAAACGCGTCCTCGGTACGTATCGAGCTCGATCGTGCCCAGCAGGAGCTGGAACAGTTACGAACTCTCTACGAACAGTATTTCATCGGAATCCTACAATTCCCGCCAGATCAGTTACACCAAAAAATGCAGCGCACAATTCGGAAGCTAAGGAATGCTCCTTTTAAGAACTCTCAGACAAACTATCAGCTTCGAATGCTCGAACAGCGATATCAAACCTATGCGACCTATTGGAAGCGGGTTATGCGAGAGAGGGAAGAGGGGACCTATTTCCGAGATGTCTTTAAGGCCGAACTCCGTGAGCGGGTTGCTCGGGAAGACGCCGAAGGGCAGACCCAGAGAGGGAAAGTGAAGGCCAATGTCAAAGCCCTCTTTGATACCTATCAAGATGCCCTGGAAAGACAGGCCGGTAAGAAGCTGAAGCTCGACTATGAGAAGTTCCAAAAGCGGCTTGTTCAACAGGCAAAGTCCTTTAAAGAGAAAAACGGTAACAAGAAGCTCTCCTTTAAGGTGGTTGTAGAAGAAGGGAAGGTTCGGGTCCGAGCCACTACGAAGGAGTGAGTAGCGCAACGGAGTTTTTCCATCTCACCTGCTGTGGTAGGGTCTCCTGACGAAACGGAGAGGGGAGAACCATGAGCAAGATAAAGGTAACGAATCCTGTTGTTGAAATTGATGGCGATGAGATGACTCGTATCATCTGGAAGCTCATCAAGGATCAATTAATCCTCCCCTATCTTGATATCGATCTTCACTACTACGATCTCTCTATACAGAACCGGGATGCCACAGATGACCAGGTAACAGTTGATGCGGCTAACGCGATAAAGAAGCACGGTGTTGGTGTAAAGTGCGCAACCATTACTCCGGACGAGGCTCGAGTAGAAGAGTTCGGATTAAAGAAGATGTGGAAATCTCCGAACGGAACTATCCGAAACATTATTGGCGGAACCGTTTTTCGAGAAGCGATTATCTGTCAAAACGTCCCAAGACTCGTGCCCGGTTGGAAACGTCCAATTATCATCGCTCGTCACGCATTTGGGGATCAGTACAAGGCAACGGACTTTGTCGTTGATCGACCAGGAAAGCTCACCATGACTTTTGAGCCAGCAGACGGTTCAGAAAAGCAAGAGTACAAGGTGTTTGACTTTCCCTCCGGCGGTGTGGCGATGGGGATGTACAACCTTGATGATTCGATAACGAGTTTCGCAAAGAGCTGTTTTGAGTATGCGAAGGGCCAGAAGATGCCAGTGTACTTCTCTACGAAGAATACCATTCTCAAAGCGTACGACGGACGGTTTAAAGACATCTTTCAAAGTGTATACGATGAGTTTTACAAGAAGGATTTTGAAGCTGCAGATCTCTGGTACGAGCATAGGCTGATAGATGACATGGTTGCTTTTTCCATCAAGGGAGAGGGTGGATATCTCTGGGCCTGTAAGAATTATGATGGGGATGTTCAGTCAGATATTGTGGCACAAGGATTTGGCTCGCTTGGACTTATGACCTCGGTTCTCATGACTGAAGATGGAAAAACCGTTGAAGCTGAAGCCGCTCACGGAACCGTAACTCGTCACTTCCGCCGTCATGAGGCTGGGGAAGAAACGAGCACGAATTCTATCGCCTCAATTTATGCTTGGTCTCGGGGGCTAAAATACCGTGGGAATTTCGATCAAAATGAGCAGCTCGTAAATTTTGCCAATACCTTAGAGCGTGTCTGCGTTGAAGCGGTCGAAGCAGGAAAGATGACAAAAGATCTCGCCATCTGTGTTCATGGAGCCTCGGCAAATCGGAATACGTACCTCAGCACTGAAGACTTCATAAAAGAGGTCGCTACTCGCTTAGAGGCGGCATTGTAAATTTATTTCTTCTTACAGGGATGCCAGTTCCAAAGACTTCGAAATGGTGCTGTAAGGGATATAAATGGATCGCTCCGTTCTGTAAGTTGGAGGAGATCTTCTTTTGAAAGTTCCCAATCGCTCAACTCTTGAAGCTCTATGACATGAGCTGGCTTCGAGCAGCCTACGATTACAGAGGTTATCCCTTCTTGTTGCAGTAACCACTTTAGCGCCACCTGAGACGGGGACTTCTGATACTGAGTAGAAACTTCCCTCAGCTTCTCCAAGAAGGAGAGAACCTGAGGGAAGATCTCTTTTTTGGTAAGCACATTCTGTTTTCTCGGGTCCTTTGGAATCTGAGAGAGGTCGCCAAACTTTCCACTTAAGATTCCCTGACAAAGAGGAGAGTACGGCAAGACACTGATCTCATGTTTGCGGCAGAGAGGTAGGACATCAAGCTCTATTCTTCTCCAGAGAAGGCTGTAGCAAGGTTGGAGCGAATCTATCAATGCAATCTTTAAGCAGGAATTAAAATCTTCGAAGTCCCAATTGCTTACTCCAACAGCCCTGATTTTTCCCTCGTCCTTAAGGCGGGCGAGCTCCTCAACAACCTCGTCCAATGCAGGGCTTGTTCCTGGCCAGTGTTGTTGCAAGAGATCGATGTAGTCGGTTTGGAGGTTCGTTAGAGACTCTTCCAGCGAAGCTCTCAGCTTTTCGGGAGAACACTGATCGTGCCAAACCTTGGTAGCAAGTATTACCTGATCTCTTTTTCCAGAGATGGCCTTCCCGATAAGCTTCTCCGAATGCCCCTTGCCGTAGGCCGGTGCGGTATCAATGAAATTTATCCCAACATCAAGCGCAGACGAGATGCATGCTGATATTTGATCATCATCTGAGCTTGCCCAACCGTGAGCCTGCCACGTTCCAAGACAAACTCGTGATACGAGTAATTCACTTTTTCCAAGACGTACTTTTTCCATATTTCTACTCAGAGCAAAATGACTGCCTGTACCAAATCACTGCTTTGGTACAGCGGAAATATTTCTTACTGTTGTTCGAATGGCGCTATCAGACCCGATCTGAAATCGAAAAGGAAGGCCGGGGATTATGGGCTTTGGGAGGGGAATCTCGACTTGGTGCCATAGTCCGTCTGAAGGAAGAGAGATGTTTTTAGCGGCGATCTCTCCATGATCAAGCTCGGTGATGTTCAGTGAATACAGAGGCTCATTTGGTTCGTATGGGGATTTTACTTCTAGGGAAAGTACTCCCCTTCCAAGGTGAGAAGGTGCTCGGACAGGTTGTTGTTTACTGAGTCTTGTTTCTCCATTAAATCGGAAAAGGTAATAGCCCTCGCCACCTTCCTCCAGTAACTCCAAAGAGTCTGAGAAGTACTCATACTTGGCACGAAAAGCTACCGGGTCAAAGTTTGAAATCTGTCTCGATCCAAAAATGATGTAACGCACATTCGCTATTCGAGCTATCGCATCAAGGCTTTCTCCATCTGGAAAATTCACTGTTTGTCCAGGGATCTCCTTCATGATCTTTGTTCTCTGACCACTGTATCCATTTACGACAAGGAGATCGTGATCTACCGACCAATTCATGACATCAACATTTCGAAGGGCAAAATTCTTCCAACTTTTTACCGTGCCATTTGGCTTCACTTCGTCTGTCATCGGGAGGAAAAGGGTTGCATCGCTTAGGCGCTGTATTTCACGAACTTTTTCAGCAACTGCCGGTGCGCCATCTCTCGGCTCGAGAGCGTAATTCGAGGTGAGGTTTTCTACAGTAACAAGAACTGGAATCAGGACGAGGACAATAGTTGGGATGGTAAAGCGCTCACGAATTTGCCAGATGCCAAGCCCAAAGAGCGCCGTGAGACTGAGTAGGGCTGGTGCGGCCGCTCGTGAGATGGCGCGTACCGCGTCGAATCCAGGAACGAACTGGTGAAGGAGCGCAAAGGGGCTAAGTTGGTAGCTGGAATTCGGAGAAGCTGTGGGGCCAAGAGAAATAATAACAAATACCAAGGTGATTCCGATCAACGTACAGAAGAGAGCGCGGGTAGTGACAAAGTGGACGTCGAGCTGGCGTTCGAGTTTTCCTATGCGGAAAAAGAGAATTCCAGCAATAGCAAGGACTGCATAGCACAAGAGCGGGAGAGCGAATTGAGAAAGAAATGCGCTGGAGGTTTGTAACGATGCGCCAATGAGAAGCAAGGAAAAGAGAGCTATCAACCCTCGGCCAATCCATCGAAGTTGTGGGGCGTTGTAAATATGAAGGAGAGGAAGGGTGGCTCCGAGAATGATAACAATGCCAGGAAAAAAATGAGCCTCAGCGTGGCTAAAATCGCTCGTAAATCCATATAGGATGGACAGCGGTGGTGCGCTCATGAAAGAGAGTCCAGTGGTTCGAAATGCGTACATTTCATGTAGTGCGCGAGCGCCAAAGATTTCCTTTGCCTCCATGTAGGGCAATGCAAAGGGAATAAGGAGTAACCCCCAAGGTAAGGTGGCGAGAACGAATCTTACAGCAGCATCGAAGAGTTCTTTTCTTGGAATGACGAGAATGAGGCTCCCATAAAAGAGTATAGGGAAGAGGGAGAGAAAAACTGCAAAGTAGACCGTGGTAAGGAAGGTGCTCACAAAAATAGCTCCGAAGAGAACGCCGGAAAAGATCGGTCGTTTTACGCTTCTTATCAGGAGTTCAACTGCAAGAGGGAAACAGAAGAGAAACTGAAGTTGCGGATGCCCGAGAGAGTGGGTGATGTATCCAAGAGCAAGTGTTGCTACACCAGCGATGAGCGATGCTGGTACATCATTGCTAATGAGTACCACCAAACGAAAGATGCAGTAAGCGGTAGCGAGATGTGCAAGGAGCAGCACGAGAGAGTAGAGCGCTGACTCAGAGATGCCGAGTGAATAAAAAGGCATTGCGAGTAGAGAGGGGAAGATAAAGTTATCACTCCAGGCGAGAGTGTTCGGGTAAGGGAAAAAGGCATTTAAAGAAAAGAAGGGATCAGAAAAGAGGTGCTGCAAGTGATGGCGAAAAAGGTAGAGATAAAGCCCAGCATCTGCATGGCTCCCTCCTAGATAGTAGGTGCCGAGACCAGTTACCGCCTTCCAGCGAAAGATGAGGAGGAAAAGAGAGAAGACTCCGAGTGCAACGGCAGATCGTTTCCAGGTGATTGGGTGAAGGAGGATGAATTCCTCTGTCTTCCCGTTTAAGTCACATTTCTCCTTGCTTGCCATTGAAAGAGACTATCAAACAGCTTGCCGTGTGAGTATAGGTGCTAGTGTTGTTTTAAGTTCACTTAAAACAACAGGGAAGGTTAGTGCTGTTTACCCAGCGAGCACCTGACGTGCGATCTCAGAGGCGAGTTTGCCGTCATATTGCCCTGAGTAATTCTGTTGCAGGTGCTTCATGATGCTACCGACGTTTGCATCGGTGTCGGCTGCAGAATACTCACTAATAATTCTCTCAATCTCTTCACGAGCGAGTTGAGCAGGCAGAAAGCTATCGAGCACTGCCAACTGTCGGGTGAGTTCTTCCGCAGTATCAGTGCGACCATCTTTCTCTGCAAATTCTTTTGTTTCTACAAGCTTCTTTCGTTCCGCTTTGATGACGTTAAGAATTTGGTCGTCTGCAAGTTCGTCGACCTTCTTGTTCATCTCTTCATACTGGATGGCGCTTAACAGCGAGCGAATAGTCTCAAGAGCCAATTTGTTCTTGGCTTTCATCGCTTCTTTCATTTCTGCTTTAAGCTTCGCTTTCAGTTCCATCTCTTCCCTATTTAGGCGGCGTTCTTAGCCTTGTATTGTTTAATAAACTTGTCGAGTTTAGATGCTGTTTCGGCACTTATGAGGTGTTCCGTTTTGCAGGCGTCAATCTCGGCCTGCTCCTGATCGACATCGAGGACATCAACGAGAAAATGATAAAAGATATCTTTTCGAGTTAACACCGCCTGAGCGAGTTGCGCCCCTTCCTCGGAGAGTTCAAGAAAGCGGTTTTCGTCCTCAGTGATCAACCCTTTCGACTTCAGGTTTTTAAGATTCGTGCTCGCGCTACCAGTGGTAATGTTTAAATACCGAGCAACATCTGTAACTCGCGCATAGCCCCGGCTTTCCCGAAGCTCTTTTACGGCGATCAGATGATGAGCAGCGCTGTGGGTGATCTTATTCTCTTCGAACTGCTTCCAGACATCTTCCATGGTTTCGCTTCCTTCTCTATCTACTGCGTCCAAGTAAGCATGAGGGACTTCGACGAGTTGTGGTTATAAACTTTTTTTTGGCAAAAAACATATTTCTTTTAGATAATAAGATGTTTGGCATGCCTAGTAAAATAGGGTCATATAGAGCGTCGGCGTAGAGAGCAAGCAAATGCTTAATCTGGGGCTTGATAGGCCTGTAAGATCAATTCTTACAAGGGTTTAGTCAGTTGATTCCTCACGCCTACGACTCTATATATAATACGGTGCAATAAAGTCGTTCGAAAGGCCCGGCGCATAAATGGTTCGGGTGTGGCGTTCAACGCAGTTGCTTGATCTGAAAGTTGAAATTAAATCCCCCGTGTTCATGAGGCCCATTTTTTTTACCCTGCTTCTTCTTCTTGAGTTCGGCGTATTCCTCGGAGTGGAGTGCCGTGCCCTGGAAAAGCCGGGGGAGAACTTAAAGGAAGTGGGGCTTACCACCAAGAACGGAGAGCTAGTCGACCTCTCTTATACCTTCGTTAATCAGGATGGAGAGGTTCGGACGCTTGGATCCTATTTTTCTGAGGAGAGGCCGACCATCCTTGTCCCGGCCTATTATGATTGTCCGCGACTGTGTGGCCTTCTTTTAAAAGGGGTTAGTGAGCTTCTTCCGAGGATAGGACTGAATTTGGGGACGGATTACAACGTTGTCACGGTGAGCTTTAACCCCAAGGATGATGCCGATTCTGCCGGTGAAGTGGCCTCTCGTTATCGTGCTCAGATAGCTGATTCAGCTGGAAACAATGATGATTGGGCATTTCTCGCAGGGGACAATGATAATATCGTCCCGTTGATGAAACAGCTCGGCTTCCATTACAAGGAAGATCGGGGAGAGTTTGCTCATACGGCGGCTATATTTATTCTTGCGCCTAACGGGATGATTTCTCAGCACTTTACTGGTATATCCTTTCCGTTCCGCGATGTAAGATTGTCGATTGTTGAGGCGAGCAAGGGCGAGGTCGGAACTCTACTTGACCATGCGTTACTCTTCTGTTTTCGGTTCGATCCAACAGAGGGGAAGTACACTCTTGCGGCTTTTAATGTGATGCGGGCCGGAGGGTTGATAACACTCGTCACTCTTGCTGGATTAATCGTTTGGTTGCGGATGCGGGAGAGGAGATCTTCCGACGAAGAAAAAGGGATTTAGAGAACAGGTAGGAAAGCAATTATGTTTCGTTATTTACCGGAGCAAGCGTCGAAAATCGCACCCAGCGTAGACTGGTTGCATAATTGGATCACAGACTTATCCGTCCTCTTCACGGTCGCTATCTGTGGAGCAATGGTGTACTTCGCCATCCGTTATCGTAAGAGAGATGGTGTCGACCACGAAACTCCAAGAATCGAAGGGAGTAATTTCCTTGAAGTGGTTTGGACCGTTGTTCCAACCCTTATCAGCATTTGGGTCGCATATTACGGGATCGTCATTTACCAAGATATGCGCGAAGGCGAAAACGAAGCTCTCGTTATTAATGCTGTCGGAAAACAGTGGATCTGGGAATTCCAATATGAAAATGGGAAGCAAACCGTTGGAGAATTCGTTGTCCCTGTTAACCGTCCGGTAAAAGTAGTTCTCACTGCAACTGACGTTTTGCACAGTTTCTTTGTGCCGGCGATGAGAATTAAGAAGGATGCCGTGCCAGGGCACTATACTTCAGTAATGTTTACCCCAGTGAAAACCGGAACGTATCACACTTTCTGTACTGAGTATTGCGGGACTAATCACTCCGGCATGCTCGCCAAGTTGAATGTTGTTTCAGAGGCGGAGTATGAGCGTTGGGTTAACGATCGCTCCGATGACCTCGCGAAGCTCTCAATGACTCCTGCAAAATTGGGAGCCAAGCTCTATAGCGATAAGGGGTGTGTCGCTTGCCACAGTCTTAATGGAACTCGCTTGGTTGGCCCGAGTTTTCTAAAGCTCTATCAACAAGATGGCCGTAAGCTCGCTGATGGCAGTGAGGTAAAATTTGATGAGAAATTCTCGGTTGAAGAGTATATCCGGGAGTCTATTCTTCACCCAGCAGCGAAAGTTGTTGAAAGTTATCCAAACGGTCTTATGCCGGCTTTTGACGGACAACTTTCTGACGGAGAACTGAAGGGCCTTATCGCGTTCATCAAAGAGCAGGATGGTTCTGCGCCTGCTCAAGAGGAAGAACCGGCCAGTGAAGATATGACAGCAAAGCTTGCCGCGATGTCTCTCGAAGAGCTTGGACAGTTCCACTACGAATCAAAAGCGTGCAACGGATGCCATAGCCTTGATGGCTCTCAAATTGTTGGACCGTCTTTTAAGGGGCTCTACGGCAAGAAAGGAGAGCTTGCTGATGGAACGGAGTATGTCGCAGATGATGCATACATTCAGGAATCAATCTGGGATCCAAATGCCAAAATAGTTAAAGGATTCCAGCCGAACCTGATGCTTCAGACCTATAAAGATCAACTGAAAGAGCGAGATATCCAAGGAATCATCGCTTACATGAAAACGTTGCAGTAAGAGACGGATATTAAGGAGTCATAGAGATGAGTGAACACGCAGCAGCGGCCGACCACGGGAACTTAAATTACCTTAACCACGAAACCACCCTTTGGTCATGGTTAAGCACAGTGGACCACAAGCGCATTGGGATCATGTACCTCTTTACTATCACTATCTTCTTCATAGTTGGTGGTATCGCAGCCTTAACGATGAGAATGGAGCTCGCGAGTGCAGGGCCGGATTTCTTAACCCCGGATCAGTACAACGTCCTCTTTACTCTTCATGGTGCGATAATGATCTTCCTGTTCATCGTGCCCGGCATTCCGGCAACGATGGGGAACTTTCTCTTGCCGCTTATGATCGGGGCTAAGGATGTGGCATTTCCGCGACTGAACCTTCTTAGTTACTACATCTATGTGGTTGGAGCGATTATGGCGCTCTTCGCGCTATTGAATCCGATTGATACTGGGTGGACCTTCTATGCCCCGTACAGCACGCAGACAAAGTCGGCTGTGATTTTAATGACGGGTGCTGCGTTTGTTCTTGGGTTTTCGTCCATTCTTACCGGATTGAACTTTGTCGTGACTGTCCACCGCTTACGATGTCCAGGGATGACCTGGGATCGGTTGCCGGTGTTTGTTTGGGCGCTATATGCCACTGCCGTAATTCAGACTCTCGCGACTCCAGTTGTTGGAATGACGCTCTTACTGCTCATTATGGAACGTTGGCTCGGTGTGGGGATTTTTGACCCGAAGATGGGTGGAGACCCAGTTCTTTTTGAACACTTCTTCTGGTTCTACTCGCACCCGGTTGTGTACATCATGGTATTGCCGGCGTTCGGTGTAGTGGGAGAGATCATCCCGGTGTTTTCCAGAAAGCCGCTCTTCGGATACAAAATGGTTTGCTACGCATCGTTAGCAATTGCGCTTGTCGGGTTCCTCGTCTGGGCGCACCACATGCTCGTTGCTGGTATCTCTGATACTTCTGCCATTTACTTCTCGGTTATCACCTTTGGTGTCGCCATTCCGACCGCCGTCAAGGTGTTTAACTGGGTGAGCACGATGTACAAGGGGTCTATCTCCTTTGATACACCGATGCTCTACGCCATGGCCTTTATTTTTCTCTTCATGATTGCGGGAACGACTGGAGTGTATCTTGCAACATTGGCAGTTGATGTCTTTTATCACGATACGTACTTCGTTGTGGCGCACTTCCACTACACCATTCAAGGTGGGGCGGTTATTGGATTGATAGCGGCATTACACTTCTGGTTCCCGAAGATGACGGGAAAGATGTACAACGAGCATATTGCAAAGATTGCATTTGTCCTCGTATTCGTTGGATTCAATCTCACCTTTCTTCCTCAATTCGTCTTGGGAATGGAAGGAATGCCGCGGAGGTATTTCGATTACCTTCCTGAATTCCAATCGATGCACCGCCTTTCAACCGTTGGCGCGCTTGTGAATGGATTCGGGTATACCTTTGCGCTTCTGAACCTGCTCTTTGCCTGGATATTCAGCAAGCGGAAAGCCAGCGCCAATCCATATCATTCGCTCTCTCTGGAGTGGCAAACTCAGTCACCGCCAATTCATGATAATTTTGTCGAGACTCCAACTGTAACTGATTACCCATATGGGTACGGAACTCCAGTTGAGGGAGGAGCTCACTAATTCGAACGTATTGGTAGCCTAAGGGTAGGTTGAATAGGATATCTGGATAGATAGGGGAATATTATGAACTCGGCAGTCGAAACAATTCCAGGGGAGCCACCTCACGCGCATCACTGGACTTCGGTGAATGCGTATCACGGAGCAAAGCTGGGGATGTGGCTCTTTCTCGCCACTGAAATTCTCCTTTTCAGTGTGCTCTTCACCTCCTTTGCCATTTATCGCTTTTTGTACCTGGGGGAGTTTCACAGTGCGAGTCTGCAACTTGACTGGAGAATGGGTGCCACAAACACAGCAGTGCTCATTATCAGTAGTTTTACTGCCGCTCTTGCTATGGATGCCGCACAACACGGGAACAACAAGAGGGTGCGAAACCTCCTGCTCTTTACCGTAGCATGTGGAGGAATCTTCTTGGTGGTGAAGTACTTTGAGTACAGTCACAAGTACGATATCGGACTCTTTCCTGGTCGGACCTGCCCAGAGGTTCATGCTGATGCTGCCTCAGGTCATGGTGATTCCCATCATGGAGAAAGTGATCACGGCGCAAAGGCAGATCATGGAGGGGGGCACCACCAGGAGTTTTGTTGGCCTACTGGGGACAACGCGCTTGGGCTCTCGGATGCTCAGAAGGAGATGCTTGTATCAAATAACTACAAGATGTACTTCGGACTCTACTACTGCATGACAGGTCTTCACGCTCTACACGTGATTATCGGGATGGCAGTTCTCTCTTGGGTTTGCCTGTTGGCATCTCGGGGGAGATTCTCAGAGAAGTACTATACGCCGGTCGAACTTGGTGCGCTCTATTGGCACTTGGTCGACCTGATCTGGATTTACCTGTTTCCGCTTCTTTACCTCGTTGATTAGTTTTTTAGAGAGAGTGAGTTATGAGCAGCCACGCAGATACACACGGTGATGGACATGATGAGCTTGGGCACATCCTCCCGTTTTCGACCTACCGGAATGTTCTCATTGGATTACTCGTCCTAACGGTCCTTACGGTAGTCGTTGCAAAGGTTGATACCTTTGATTTCGGAACGCTGAATATCGTTATCGCTATGATTATCGCTTCAATTAAGGCGAGCATTGTTGCGCTCTACTTCATGCACTTGAAGTATGAAGATAAGATAACCTGGCTTTATGTCTTTTTCCCACTGCTCCTCCTTGCACTTATGATGGGCCTTATCTTTATTGATAACCCTCTTCGACGAGATGATCGGCCAGTTGAAATTCACGATCCACTGGCTCAGCAGCTCGAGGCTTTGCAGTAGCAGATTATGACTTCCGTTGATGTTTGCATCGTTGGTGCCGGCCCGATCGGTATTGAATGTGCTATTGCCTTAAAGAGGTTGGGGGCAAGCTACGTGCATCTCGAGCGGGGAAACCTCGCTGCAACCATTGAGTGGTATGCTCCAGGGACAACCTTCTTTTCCTCTTCTGACCGAATCGCTCTCGCTGGAGTCCCGCTGTACACCGCAAACCAGGGGAAAGCGACCAGGGAAGATTATCTGCTGTATCTGCGAGGGCTCGTCACCCAGTTCGAACTCGATATCGAGTTCCATGCAGAAGTTACTGATGTCACAAGAAGTGATAGTGAGTGGACCATTGAGTATCAGAAGGGAGGGAGGACTCGAGGAGTAACGGCAAAAAACATCATTTTAGCCGTAGGCGATATGCACAAACCACGACTACTTGGAGTCCCCGGGGAGAACCTGCCACATGTGAATCACTATCTGGAAGAACCACATTCCTACTTTGGCCAGCGAGTTCTCATCGTTGGAGGGAAAAATAGTGCTGTGGAGGCCGCCATTCGGTTAGAACGAGTAGGGGCACTTGTTACGGTTAGCTATCGTGGCAAGACGTTCGATGATAAGCGGGTGAAGTATTGGCTTTATCCAGAGCTCCAGTACCTTATGCGCTCCGATATGCTGAAGGTGTTGTTTGAGTCAGAGGTCGTTTCTATTGGCGCTGAAGAGGTCACTCTTCGGATGAAAAAATCCAAGGAAGAAAAGAATCTCGTCTTTGATAGAGTACTTCTTCTTACTGGATATGAGCAGGAGAAGACTCTCTTTGTAAGAGCTGGCCTTACCTTAGAGGGAGAAGGCGAGAAGCCAAAGTTAAATCCAGACACATATGAAAGCGATGTGCCGGGAATCTATGTCATCGGAACAGCTGTCGCCGGAACGCAGACCGGGGGTGTGAAGGAGTTTATCGAAACGAGCCATGAACACATTGTTAAAGTCGTTCGCGCCATAGCGGGAAGAGAAATCGGTGATTTCCGTAAACCCGATTATTCCTTTCTCGAAAACTAATCGATTTGAAAAAGCTTCTCGCCTTCGCTCTATTTTTGCTTTTTTTTTGAGTAAAGCCTGCTTGTCGGAATATCTCCGTCAACAAGGATAACTTCTGCGCAACAGCTCTTTTTTGTTTTTACCGTTGTTTTTGTTGCGCCATCGACAGTTCTCTCCTTTAGCTCCGTGGTATCGAAATCATCACAAGAGGTGCGATTTCCGCGCGTGGTATAACGGACAATGTAAGATAATACATCCTCAAAGAGGGTATCCGGGGCTTCCCACTTTACGAGGCAACTGCTCTTCTTTGTTTTCTTTTTGTCATCTTTAACCTTCACCTTGGCGTTTGTTGGCACCGTTGTTTTTAGGTAATACATGACATCTAGCAATGTTCCCCAGACACTAAAATGACCAAGGCTCGCGCACACAAAGCGATTCCCCTCTGGACCAACAAGGACGGTCTCCTCGGGGATCCATCTCTCCTCGAGTTCATCGTAACTTGCGATAACTACGGACTCCTCGGTTACCCCGTATGTGGCGAGCGCCTCTGTCGGAACTGGGGCGCAATACTCAATTGGGCTACTCGGTGATGTGATTAGCGTTCCCTCAGAGGTACGAGGCTCTATTTGCCACGCATCAACAGGTACGGCATCTGGGTCTACCCTCCAACCAGTCGCTGTTTTAATGGAGATGTTGATATTTCCACTCGTTCCAAGGGCTTCTTCTGGGACTTCCAGTGTGGACTGACTGTCAGGAAAGGTGATGTCTGAATCTTCATCAGCGGCAACGGTCTCTACCTGTTCAGCATAACTCGTACCTTTTGGAGGCATCGTTACTCTAAGAGTATCTCGATTCTTATCCTTTTCTGTTAAGTAATTCACCTCGCCAAAATACTCGGTAGATGTTTCAGAGGTTGATGGGATGCCGTGACAACCAATCCGCCATCGTTCACGAGAACTCCTTTTTGCCACTCTTAAAGGGAGGGGGAACATCCCTTCGCTGTCAGGAGTATCTTCAAATTGTCGCTCACCGCGAGCGTTGTATGCGAAACATGCAAGGTATTCGAACGTTGTCGGATCGAGAGTTTCTCCCTCTGAGGTTACTGGTAGAGGCTTGACCAGCAACTGATAATTCACTTTTTTCAGCGATAAATTTACGACGACATTCTCCCCTGTAGTAGGAGTGACGAGCACCGGACTTGGAGGAAGGGAAGTATCAGATGGTGTTTCTGGACCAGCGGTAATTTGGAATGTTCTCCCCGATATCGCCGGTAAAATTATAGAACTCCCAGCGGCGACGGCGCTCTCTACCTCGAGTCGAACGTCGTTGTCGGTGCTCTCGTCTTGCAGATTTGCCCTTGAGACGAGACGTACATATCCGTCTATGGCGGTGATACCATCGGTATCAAATAAGGTGACTTCTACCGAAGAGTCCGCTTCGTGTAAGACTATATCTTGAGTTTGCGGGGTAGAGCCTCCATCTGCCTCAGGGAACGGGATGACAAAAGATGTCTGTTCAACGAAGTACTTGTTCGCTGTTGGAGCGATAAATGCCGCTCGCTTTGCTTTTAGCGATTCTGTAGAAGTGCCACCTGCCGTTCCAGCAATTCCCGGAAGTGAGGAGCCAGCTCCAGGCAGAGATTTTAATCGATATATCTCATTACCAACGAGATCGAACTGAATACCACCGATAGTGTCATCTACGATTCCTTTTGCAACCAGTGCCGGTCGAACCCCCAAGCTCGATAGGGTGTTCTCTGCATTCTTGGCGATGGTCAAGGTAAGTCGTGCTGGAATACCGGTTACCGGTACCCCATTGCTATCTATCAGTCTCACCCGGAAGGCGTCATTACGAGCAAAAACATATGTTTCGTTCAAATTGATCTCGGCGGGCTGGAACGTTTCGGTAGTGAACGATGACGCTGCGTAGTCTCTCGACGGGAAGCTTATCCTGCATCGATAAGGAGAGAATGCTGCGGAAACATTGACGAATCCCTGATTGCTGCCTTTTGTGAAAGTATTGGTGTAATACGCACCACCGTTAGGCTTTACCGTTGTGCGGCAACGAACTTTTCCTGCAGCTGGAGTTGCTGCATCCGGCGCTCCTTCTGCCTCAGAATTTCTAAATCGAAATCGAATCTGAGCGTCTTCTGTCGGAGGAGTTTGAGCTGTGGCAGGAGCGAGAAGGATCCCGAAACTAAGGAGGAGCAACGAGCTTAGGACAATGAGCGACTCTCCAAGAGCGAGATGACGCCGCAAAAGGTAGGCCGGCAGAGCATTAAATTTCATCGAGGAAATCTCCATTTAGCGGAATGAAACTCTAATGATCGCAAAGCATACTTGCCAAGGAACTGGATTTCCAGCTTCGACGAACATCTATCGGCTATTTTGGTGCGGAAAGACTTCCAGCACAACTTATTCTCACGGACCCGATATATTGAAGCTATCGCCTAGAGAGAGTCTGCTTTACCGCCGCAGCCATAGCAGCTCCAATTCGAGCGTTACCAGTCTTTCCTACGTGTGGCCAGTCAAAATAAATAGTCTCCGTTGTGCCACCAATCGAGTTACTAAGATCGATGGTGTCGGGAGAGTTTTTCAGAATATGGTCATAACCAATCTGTAAGATCTCTTTAAACTGTGGTTGGTGAAGTAGCCAATTTTCGATGGAGATTTGCTCATTTTTTGACACATGCTCTTTGGTCAATACCGTTGGTTGCAAAAAGCTGAGGCAAGTAATGTTGTTTGCTTCACAGAGCTGATGAATAAATTTCGTGTTTTCTATATATCTGTTGGCGGCACGAAGGATATCTTGATGCTCAATTTTCTTGGTTGTTCGTTGGGAACTTTCGAGGAATCCCGTTTTCCATAGTGCCGTTGTAAGAAGAGCAGATTTCTCGATGAATCTATCCCGAAGAAAGTAAAGGGGAGCATTCACTCGAGCATCGACCGTTATCCAGTGGTAGTTACTCTCAGCGTCCTTTCCATATCCGAGAGGGGTAAACTCGTTATAGCCATCGAGAAAAACTACTACTTCCGGTTGTAGCGGAATAACCTCGAGCATAAACCGAATCAGCTCATTGGTTGAACGTGCTCCAACTTCTGCGACATTCAGGGAATGCACCTCCCTAAACCCCTTCATCGCGTTGTGGAATGCGGAATCAATGGTTGTAAGGTGGTTTGGGGTGTAAAGGTTGCCCATTGTCGAGCCGCCAATAAAAACTACCGAGAGCTCACCAGAATGAAGATGCTCTTTCGCATGCCCCTGGTCCACATAAATGGTTCTATAGCCGTAATATGGATGATACCAATCCCCCTTCGCATACCAAGCGGTACCATTGTTTTTAATGGTAACCACTTCTCCACCTTGAGCTGCTGTGAAAAGTGGTAAGCTCGAATCCTTTTCTTCTGCTGTGTATCTCGCGAAGATCTCTTTTGAGGCAAGATTATTCACCCCGTGAAGGTCGGTGTTCTCTGCAGGAGCGATCTTCCGAATAGCAACCTCGGCGACAATGAGGCTAAAGAATAGAGCCGCAAGTGATATGACGAAGCCAGTGATAATTTTCATGATGTTATGAATATGCTGTTTAGTACGTTAGTGCTTAAAAGGCGCTGTTTTGCTGTTCGCATAGCATTCAGCGTTCGAAAATAGTGCGCGAGCCACGGTCGATTTGGTATTCGAAGACGGTACATCTGTATACGCGAAGTGGCGTATCGTTGTTTGTAGGGTTCGTCTCCTACCGTGAAATCTAAGAGAGTCCCTCCATTTTCTGCTGCGTATACTCCCGACTCGTACAGTAGCGCAGTTCCAGGGGAACACTCTTCATAATCAGGGTCGTGGGCAGACTTATAGAAGTACAAGATATTGTTGAACCAAAATCCAAAATGCGCTGCGACAAGGGTGTCTTGATCTCGTACCGTGCTGAAGAGAATTTGCTTCTTCGGGCAGAGGTACTTAGTAAAATTATGATACAGCTCCTGCTGGGCTGGGTTATTAAATTGACAGCAAGGGTCTGACTTTTTCCACCGTTTGCAATGGAGAGCGAAGAATTCGTCTAGCTGCGCTGTAATTTTATTGGCATCCGTGAAGTGTGCGACACTGTAGTCAAGCTTGCGCTTAATCCGTCTGACGGATTTTTTCAGGCTCTTCCTCCGAATAAGAGATTCGGGATCGTTTTTGTCTAAACTGCACTGCCAAGATGAATAGAGTGGAACAGCAAATGCTCTTTCACTATTTAAAAGGTCCGTAAAGAGAACAGAATCCTTTCTGAGGTTAAAGAACTCTATGAGAGAACTATCGGACCACTGCTGCAAAGCAAGCTGTAGCAGTTCTTGCCGTAGCTCTTCTGATATCTGTGAGTCAATAATCGGAGAGACATAGTCAGCAGAAAAGTCACCACCAATGAGTGAGACCCTATTTAGGGAAAGTCCTTCGGCTTGTGCTACTACCTTCATTCCCGGAAAGATTGCAACAGCTCTATCGTTGTGAGTGGCGATAAGAATTGAAAGCTGAGCCTCTGATCCTAGAGCCTCCCAGTAAGCTTTGTGCCAACCAAAACTCTGATAGATATGAGCATCTCGATCGCGACGGAATAGATCATTCCACCTCTCTTCTAATAAGAGAAATTCGTGAAGAGTGGTTACCTCCTCGATGTGTAGGGACTCATTGCCCAATTCGCGTACCTGCCCTTAATAACTCTCTTTGTTATGAGGTGCTCCTTTAGAGAGGTGATTTTTGAGGAGATGGCTACGAAAAATACCTAAAGACAAGCAGTTAGCGGTCAGGAGAGTAGCGCCAAGGATAGGCTAGGAGCCTGGTTTGCCGAGGCGAGAATTGATGTGGCGGCCTGCTGTAGAATCTGTAGCCGCACTAAGGAGGCTGCCTCCTGTGCGATATCGGCGTCTCGTATTCTGCTTTCGGCCGCTTGCACGTTTTGTTGAGCCGCATAGTTTTTACTAAGCGCAACCGAGAGGCGTGATTGATATGCACCAAGATTTCCACGATCTGCGGAAATTTGCGCTAGAGTCTCCCCAAAGCTATCAAGCGCCTCCCTTGAGGACTCCTCAGTGAGCAAGCTAAATGAGGCAAGGCCGGAAACCGTTTGAGTGTTTGCAAATAGAAAGGCAGCATCCTGATCTGCTCCGGATGATGCGACAAAGTCAATTCCTCCATCACCGTCAAAATCGGCGTAACTTAAGCTCCTCGCCTCTCCAGATGTGACTGCGTATGTTCCATTGGAGGTAAATGATCCATTTCCACTTCCCATGAATACTTCTATTGCGGTACCCGCTGAAGCAACACCAAGATCTAAGTTTCCATCGTCATCGAGATCAACGAGTTCTACGTCCCAATAGGCACCAGATCCAACACTTGCAAGGTTATAAGAGATGGTTGAGTTGAAAGTGCCAGCACCATCATTGAGGAAAACCCAAAGATCTCCTGTACTTCTCGCGGCTACAACGTCAAGAAGGCCATCGTTATTGACATCGCCAATATCGATATCTTTTATCAAGCCGGAACCGACTGAGTAAGTGATTGTAGGCGCAAAGTTACCGGCTCCATCGCCGAGTGCGACTCCGATAGCACCACCATGCTGCCCTGTAACGATATCAAGATGACCATCTCCATTGACATCGCCGAGCTCAACAGTATTTTGATAGTCGCCGACATTGACAGTAGTTGCTGCTTGCAGCGTTCCATCTCCATTGCCGAACAGTACGTAAACGCTCGTCTCGGCTCCCCCTATTACCGACGCTACAATATCGAGATTCCCGTCCTCATCGATGTCGCCAAGACTGATACGCCTTGGGGCATTGCCGACAGCGTAGCTTAAGATGCTTTGGAATGTGCCATCGCCATTTCCGAGTGCAAGACTCACCGTGTCGCCGGTCTCATTGTTTGCGGCGATATCAATGTTTCCGTCATTATTAAAATCTCCAACCTCTAAGTGAACGCCTATACCAATTCCAAGAGTCGTTTCAGTAAAATTTCCACTGCCATCGTTTTCAAGTACTGATAGTCCTCCGTTTGTTGTTGCAAGAACATCGATATCGCCATCATTGTCGATATCGGCAGCTACTGTCTCGCGGAGGGCACTTCCGAGTGTTACGGCAACATCCAAGGCATCCTCAAACGTTCCGTTTCCTACAGTCTTATTTCCAGCTTCTGGCAGATACGCCACAAGGATGTCATTTGCAGTTGTTCCGATGTCAATTTGTAGATTGAGCTGGCCATTCTCCGTGCTTAAAAGTGCAATGTCATTAAATGTAGTTGCTTCAACAATCCGTTGATACTCTTCGGCTAACGCCTGTGCCTCATTGTCGAGGGCTTGTCGTTGAGTACTGTCATACACTCCATTTGCAGATTGTGCTGCGAGCTCAGAAAGTCGAGTTACTATTCCGGAGAGATTTTCTAACGCGAGATCCGCCGTTGTAAGAGCGCTGATCCCATCATTGATGTTGCGAATTGCAGTTCCATAAAGTCTGGAATCTGTTCTCAGGGAATCGGCAATTGCTAGTCCAGCAGCATCATCACTTGCACGGTTAATGCGCAAGCCGCTGGAAAGCCTCTCGAATGTTTTCGAGATCTCATCATTAGAGATAGCAAGACGACGCTGTGCTCGTAATGATGCTATGTTGCTACCAAGTGAAATCTTCATCCCTGAGACTTACCCCTGTGCTTTCGTTCCTTCGAAAAGCACTTCACCAAAAAGATCGATAAGTTAGAGGAGATTCTTTATAAACTGGGGCGCAATTCAGGACTTTACACCGTCGGGAATTTTCGTAGAGAGTTCTCCGGAATTCAGAGTTATCAGTGAGTTGGCATGTTTTGCAGTTAATCTTTGGACAAAAATCTAGGTGTTTCTTTGTATCAACGCCCTGCCATGGTTCTTTAGCTAAAGACGCTCCTGACGGCAAGTGTCCATACCCCGTAATTGATCCATTCGG
>JAGRAT010000189.1 GCA_020434495.1 Bdellovibrionales bacterium
AATCATGCTAATGCCGTTACCAATTCCCTTCTCGGTAATTTGCTCACCTAACCACATGATAAAGGCGGTTCCGGCGGTCAAGGTAATCATCGTAGAGATCCGAAATGCCAATCCGGGATCGACCACGAGCCCTGGCTGCTGCTCAAGACCAACAGAAATAAAGAACGACTGAACGAGCGCTAAAATTACCGTGCCTTGGCGAGTATAACGCGTGAGAATACGTCTACCGGCCTCGCCCTCTTTCTTCAAGGACTCTAGCGCCGGGATCGCGGGTGTCAGCACCTGAATAATAATCGACACACTAATGTAGGGCATGATTCCTAGGGTGAAGATCGAGAAGAACTCAAACGACCCTCCAGAGAACATGTTAATCATTCCGAAGAGCGTCCCATCTTGCGTGTCAAAGAGAGAACGAAGTTGAGCAACATCAATTCCCGGTGTCGAGACGTAAACCCCCAATCGGTAAACCGCCAGCATCAACAACGTAAAGAAAACTCTATTACGGAGCTCTGGAATCTTACCGACATCACCTAAGCCACCAACCATAACGTGCTACCTCACTTGGGAATTACTTGAACAAGAGTCGTTAGAATAATCAGGAATATCGAAAATGTACAAACATCAAAATGCCGGATTCTGATTTCATTCCCAGCATTCATGAACGCGAAAGCCGCGCAAATCGCGAGAGGCCTGTACTACTTCAATCCTGTACTACTTCAAAGCAGGCTTGCTTCGCAACTTACGCGGCCTTCGCGCCAATCAAAATACAGATTACGGCTATTCACCCTGAGCTTCAGCTCTGGCTACCACAAGCTCTACAGTGCCGCCTGCTTTCTCGATCTTTTCGCGAGCAGACTTTGTAACCGCTTCAACTTTTACCGTTAACTTCTTAGTGAGCTCTCCGTCACCAAGAATCTTGATACCTGCTCCCTGCTTCGCTCCAACCTTAAGGCCAGAAGCCTCAAGTAGCTCACGAGTAACTTCGGTACCAGCTTCAAACTGTTCTAATGCACCAACGGGAAGAGTTGAATAACGATTCAATCCCATAAACTGCTTTGGAGAACGAAACCCGATCTTTCCTACCCGACGATAGAGAGGCATCTGCCCGCCCTCAAAATAATGAGGAACGGTAACACCAGATCGGGAGAGCTGCCCCTTGTTTCCACGGCCAGCAGTCTTCCCCCACCCCGAGGACTCACCACGTGCTACCCGCTTACGACGGTGACGCGATCCCTTCTCCGGGCTAAGACTTTCTAGTGAAAACGGCCCACGGTCTTCGGTGGCACTTTCTTCTTTGTTTGTTTGAACTTCTTTTGTCATTGCTCAAGCTCTCTTATGCTTCAAATAATCGTACTCTATGGAGACGCAAGCTCCTCTTCCTTCTTGACTCCTTATACTTTCTCAACTGAGACAAGGTGTCTGACCTTTTTAATTAGCCCAGCTACTGGACCATTGAGAGGAAGCTCTCGCTCTTTCCCAACTCGACCAAGCCCAAGCGCTTGCAATGTAAGTCGGGTACGTTGGGGTCGCCCGGGAATTCCTCGGATCTGCCTCACTCTTACTTTTTCAGTGTTCTTGCCACTCATAACTTTCTCACTCGTTAAACTGCTCTACTTTTACTCGTACGAAATCTCTAGTACGGCGCGTACTGAAGCTCCTCTAGCGAGAGACCTCGAAAACGTGCGACGGCTTCAGGATCTTTCAACCGAAGGAGTCCATCGAGCGTTGCTTGAATAACATTCTGTGCACGGTTTGAACCGATACACTTTGTACGAACATCGGTTATTCCAGCTGCTTCTACTACTGATCGAGCAACTGATCCCGCGATAACTCCAGTTCCTGGAGGCGCGGGCTTCAAAACAACAGTAGCTGGTCCAAAGTTTCCAAGAATATCATGTGGAACAGTTGAACCTCGAAGTGGAATCTTCACGAGCGACTTTCGGGCAGCTTCAGAAGCTTTCCGGATAGCATCTGGAACTTCATTTGCTTTTCCAAGACCAAAGCCCACGTGCCCTTGTCCGTCTCCGGTAACAACAAGCGCGCTAAAGCTGAACCGCCGACCACCTTTTACCACCTTTGCAACGCGGTTGATGGTAACAGTCTTATCGGTGAGTTCTCCACACTGCTCTGCGGAAACCCGTCTTGAATGAAGTAATTCCTTAAATCGCATTCCCTTCTCCTTACAAATCTTTACGTCGCCGTCTTTATGTCAACGGCTTCTCAACGATGAAGTTAAACTGTTAACCCACCTTCACGAAGCCCGTCGGCTAGCGCTTTCACTCTTCCATGAAAGAGGAAACCGTTCCGGTCGAAAACTACTGATTTAATTCCCTTCTCAGCGCACTTCTCAGCGATAATGAGCCCAAGCCCTTTTGCTGCCTTCACGCTCTTTGAGCTACCGGAAGCATTCTCGCGCTCATCCTTTACGCTACCGATTTTAGACTGAACATCAGCGTCCTTCGTAGAAGCGCTAAGGAGTGTCGTTCCAGACTCATCAGAGATCACTTGCGCATATGTACACTTGTCACTTCTGAACACGCTCACTCGAGGCCTGTCAGCAGTACCGACAATACGAGCACGGATACGAAACTTTCTTCTCTCTCTTGGAGAAATTTTATTTATTGTCTTTCCCATCTCTTACTTCGCTCCAGTTTTACCGGCTTTTCTTCTTACAGATTCGTTTTGGTACCGCACACCCTTTCCGAGGTACGGCTCAGGGGGACAAACGTCCCGAAGAGTAGCAGCTACCTGGCCAAGGAGGTTACGATCGTTTGAAGCAAGACTAATAGATTGCTTCTCAACCTGCGCGCTCACTCCCTGTGGAATCTCGACATCGCTCTTATGTGAGTACCCAGTGGCAAGAGTAATCACATTACCCTTCATGGCAGCGGTAAACCCGACCCCTTGGAGTTCAAGATTCTTCGTCCACTGCTCAGTTACTCCGATAACCGCGTTCCTCACGAGCGCCCGTTGGGTACCCCAATTGGCCTTTGCCTGTCGGGTGTTACTCTCTGTTGTGACGACCAGCTCGTTCTCCTTCATCTCCGCCTTAATAAAAGCAAGCAAAGGGATACTGACCTTTCCCTTTGGCCCTTCGACTTCGATAGCTCCTTCTCTGACCGAGGCCTTAACCCCTGAAGGAAGAGCAACTGGTTGTTTTCCTACTCGTGACATCTCATTCTCTCTCTGTTTATTCCCGTCTCACCACACGCTTTAGGTCCAACAAAATCCGGTCCAGCAAAAACTGCCCAGAACATCGGTAACCGCCTATCGTACGTATGCGAGAATCTCTCCCCCAATCTTCTCTTTCCGAGCGATACGATCTGCCATAACGCCCTTTGAAGTTGAGATCACTGCAAGCCCAAGCCCATGCTCTACCTGTGGAAGCTCTGTCCCTTTTTTGTAAAGACGACGCCCGGACTTACTCACTTTTTGAATATCAGTAATCGCTGGTTCTCCGTTCTGTTGATATCGGAGCCCAACTTCCACTTCATCAAACTTGTTATCCTTGTCCTTCTTCACTTCAAAGCCTTCAATGAAGCCTTCTTCCTGAAGAACCTTAAGGAAAGATCGAATCATGTTCGACGAGCGAACTCGGACAACCTTATGTCCAGCTCGTTGTGCATTACGAATACGGGTTAGGGTATCTGCAAGTGTATCAGTCAACATCGTATATCTCTCCCTACCAGCTACTCTTTGTTACACCAGGGATGAGTCCTTGGTGCGCGTGTTCACGAAAACAGATTCGGCATAGTTTGAATTTGCGATAAACAGAACGAGGTCTCCCACACACCTGACACCGTGTATAACCACGCACGCCGAACTTCGGCTTCCTGCTGCACTTAACAAGTAAACTAGTTTTAGCCACGTAACATTCTCCTCAAAAACTTTTAAGCTGCTTTCTTCCGAAACGGCATTCCAAGATGCTCAAGAAGCGCCTTTCCTTCGTCATTATTTCGGGCCGTCGTCACAAATGTGATATCAAGACCACGAATCTTATCGAGCTGATCAAGATTCACCTCTGGAAACACGATCTGCTCTTTCAACCCAAGAGTATAATTTCCGCGGCCATCAAACCCTTTGGTTGGGGTTCCTCGGAAGTCCCTCACTCGAGGCAACGCAATGGCGAATAAGCGATCGACGAAATCGTACATTCGCTGACCACGAAGAGTAACCTTTACTCCAATCGGCACCCCTTCTCGGAGCTTGAAGCTCGCGATGGACTTCTTCGCCCTTGTCACCACTGGCTTTTGACCGGAGATCTGCGTAACGGCGTAGACGACGTTTTCAATCGCCTTACTATTCGCTACCGCCTCACCGACTCCGCAGTTGATGACAATCTTCTCTAAGCGAGGGATCTGCATCACAGACTGGTACTGAAACTGCTCTTTCAGTTTTGGAGCCACATCTTCGAGGTATCGTTCCTTAGCTCTTTTCATGGGTATCTCTTTTTCTCTTCAAATCACTCAATCTAAGAAATCTGCTCAAATTCACCGTTTTCGGGATTCACGTAACCTCTCACCTTACGTCCATCCTCGAGAAAACGAGCCTTCAAACGAACCGGCTTTTTCACCTTCTCCGCGTAATACATCACATTGGAAAGGTGGATACCGGCTGGCTTCTGGATCTTCTCTGACTGCTCACCTGGCTTCGACGCACGTTTATGCTTCGTCATGAGGTTCAGCCCTTCAACGATGACTCGATCTTCACCTTGGAAACCGAGGATCCGCCCAACTTGTCCCTTGTTTGGACGCTTCTTCTTGTTTCCTCCAGCGATAACCATCACCTGGTCACCCTTTTTAAGATTCGTCTGTCTTCTTTTCATGTCCTGTTCCGTCCTTCAAATCTCTCTTCGAACTGCCACTACTCAAAATCTACTAGAGCACTTCCGGCGCGAGCGAAACGATCTTCATAAACCGCTTTGCACGAAGCTCACGAGCAACCGGGCCAAAGATACGAGTACCGATCGGCTCTTTCTGGTTGTTAATGAGGACCGCACTATTGTCATCGAATCGAATATACGATCCATCTTCCCGTCGAATTTCTTTACAGGTTCTCACCACAACGGCTTTGTGGATTGCGCCCTTGGTGATCTTGGAATTCGGCATCGCATCTTTAATGGCAACAACGATAACATCGCCAATACTTGCGTAACGCCGCTTCGATCCACCAAGCACCTTAATACAGGAAACTTTTCGAGCACCTGAATTATCAGCTATGTTTAGTAGTGACTTTGGTTGTATCATCTCTCGCCTTACCTAAAATTCTCTCTCTCGAGATCAATCCCTTTCCAGAAGAATCCTTTAATTGAACAGCTGAATTAAACTGCCTTCTCAACAATCTTGAGGAGCCTCCAACGCTTTGTCTTGCTCAATGGTCGGGTCTCTACTATCTGAACCCGGTCCCCAATCTTCGCCTCATTTCTCTCATCATGAACGTGGAACTTCTTAGTAACACGAACATACTTTTTAAATGCGGGGTGCTTCATTAGACGCACAGTCGAAACAACAAGCGACTTCTCCATCTTGTCGCTAACAACAACCCCCTCACGAGTCTTCGGAAGTCCCCTCTTCGGCTGCTTCTTCTTGTTAACTTCTTCGACTAACGCCTTTACTTCTTTCGCTTCCATATTCCCTCAGCTCTCAAAAAACTCTACTTCGCTTCAGCAGCGACAAATTTCTCGCGATAAATGGTGTTTGCCTGAGCAAGCTGCCTCTGCAAATCACCCAATCGGTGAGTCTCTTCCAATTGGCCAGACGCCTTTCGGAAACGAAGCTTCATCTTCTCTTCAGCAAGACTTCTGAGACGCTCTCTCAAGCTCTCCTCTGTCATCTCCCGCAACTCTTTCAAGTAATCTTTCTTCTTCATGACGGCCTAACCTACAAACGTAGTAACTATAAAATCGTTCGAGTTCTTTCGACGATCACGCAACGAATTGGCATCTTCGACGCAGCAAGCTCAAGAGCTTCCTTCGCTGTCGCTCGCTCAACCCCAGTGATCTCGTACATAATTCGCCCAGCTCGCACGGTAGCAACCCACTTATCAGGAGCACCCTTCCCTTTACCCATTCGAGTTTCAGCAGGCTTCGAAGTAAGGGGCTTGTCCGGAAAAACACGAATCCAAACCTTTCCACCTCTCTTTGCATGACGAGTCATCGCAATACGACCAGCTTCAATCTGTCGCGCAGTAACCCAACCAGCATCAAGTGCCTTGAGCCCAAAGTCTCCAAAACTCAACTTCGTACCACGAGTCTCAACACCACGGAGGTGTCGCACTCGCTTCATCTGCTTTCGGTGTTTCGGCTTTTTCGGCTGTAACATTTCTAATCTCTCTTAATTCCGCCCAGCTTTTTGGTTATCATCCAATAGCTGCGCTCTCTTAAAGCTGCACAAATATCTAAGCTGCATCGCTATTAAAGCTGCATAGCTATCAAAGCTGCATAGCCTCTACAGGAACCTGCGCACCCTCTTCGAACTTCTCACCCTTAAAGATCCAGACCTTAATACCCAGGAGTCCGTAAGTCGTCATG
>JAGRAT010000190.1 GCA_020434495.1 Bdellovibrionales bacterium
GCTCTTTTCCCACACAGTGCAAGACTCACAGTCCCGAAGGGGAAAACAGGTCCGCTTTTGGAACTCCTTTCCCGCGAAGATGTAGAACCGCATTTACAGATAGAGAACCCTCAGATCACACCAAAAACTGACGTGAAGCCACCAAAGCCAGTTCTCGAAATCTGGAATGAAGATGATGGTCACCAACACTTTTCGAGCTCCGAGGAGCTCGCCCTCGTTGCAACCATAGACTTCCAGTATCCCACGCCTGAGCAGGGAGAGGACCTTGTGTACCTTCCTCACCGAGAGAAAGAGCGCGAATATCAGGAACACCTTGCGTCGCTTGGATTCGTATACCACACCGAGCGTCGGCGCTATCGCGTCGTGGGAGATGCGGCGCTTGACCTCGTCGAAAAGGGGAAAGAGAGCTTCCCTCGTCCATGGAAAGTTGATGGACTAGAAACCATTCAACAACAGATTAAGTTCTCTGAGCTTAAGCTCAACGTATCCGTTACAAAATCAGAAGAAACCGATGGGCCAGTTGATTGGTTCAACTGCAAAGTATCTCTTTCGCAGAACAACGCGAATATCCCCCTCAGCACTCTGTTTCGGCTCGTTCGAAAAAGTGGAGATAAGTGGGTGCGACTCGATAGCGGGGCTTATGCAAAAGTGCCTGCCGGTGGACTAGCACGTCTTCAGGCCACACTTGGATTTCTTGAGCCGAACTTCCGACTCTCCAACACCATTAAGACGAAGCTTCAACCAGCTCAAGCGCTTGGCCTCATCCACGCTGAAGATGAGCGAATGCAGATCTCCTCGGATAAAAGCTTTGAGCAGCTCGCGAGAAGACTGAGAAATTTCTCTGGGATTGAGGCGGTACCCCAACCAAAGAACTTCAGAGGAAAGCTGAGAACCTATCAGACCGACGGTGTCAGCTGGATGAACTTCCTGCAGCGCTACGAACTCGGCGGAATACTCGCTGACGAAATGGGTCTTGGAAAAACTGTTCAAACTCTGGCGCTCCTCCAGTATCTAAAAGAGGGACGCTCTTCTCTCCGTCAGCTCAAGGAGCCAGTGCTTATCGTCGCCCCAACATCGGTTATTATGAACTGGGTATACGAAGCACAGCGATTTACCCCGCAACTTCGGACCCTATTGCTCCACGGGGCAAAGAGGCGAGACCATTTTGCCGAAATTCCAGAGCACGATATCGTCGTCACCTCTTTTGCTCTGCTCCGACTCGACAAAACAGTGCTCCAAGAGTTTCAGTTTTCCTACGTGGTATTAGACGAAGCGCAGAACATTAAGAACCCGACTGCTGCAACAACCCGCGCAGCAAAGGCCCTTCGCGCAAGAAAGCGGCTCGCTCTCACTGGTACGCCGACAGAGAACCGACCGTTAGAGCTCTGGAGCATTTTCGACTTCCTCATGCCGGGGTATCTCGGGTCCGCAGAGTTCTTTAAGAACCACCTCGAACGCCCAATCCTTGAGGGCAACGAAGGGAGTTCGCGCGCCGCAGAACTCTTAAATCGAAAAACTGCACCATTCGTCCTCCGCCGTTTAAAAGCTCAGGTAGAAAAAGATCTCCCGCGAAAAACAGAGACAGAACTCCACGTCCCAATGACTCCGAATCAGGCGAACGTATACCGACAGATCTTGGAAGAGGTCAGACCACAAGTCTTTGACGCAGTGGAGAAGAAGGGAGTACGTGGTGCTGGAGTTTCGATTCTCGCCGCCCTCCTTCGACTCCGGCAGGTGTGCAACCATCCGCATTCGATAGAGGCGCTGCAGCAGATGGCTGGGCTAGATTCCGGAAAGTTCGAGCTTTTTAAAGAGGTGGTAGTTGAAGCAATTCAATCTAAGAGAAAGCTACTCATCTTCAGCCAATTCCGGGAGATGCTCAGACTCATCGTGGAATTCCTCGATAGCCAACACATCAACCACCTCTATCTTGATGGAGCCACGAAAGAGCGCCAGAAGCTTGTTGACCGCTTTAATAGTGATGAAGACGTGAGGGCATTCGTTATCAGTTTAAAAGCTGGAGGAACCGGGTTAAACCTGACCGCCGCAGACACTGTGATCATCTACGATCCGTGGTGGAACCCAGCGGTAGAATCGCAAGCCGTTGACCGAGCTCACCGAATCGGACAACGGAAAGCTGTGACGGTCTACCGACTTGTCACCGAAGACTCAATTGAGCAAAAAATCATGCAGCTTAAGGTAAAGAAGAAGAGAATTACGGATGCCCTAATTCATGACGAAGGAACTTCTTCACCGCTACAGCTCACGAAGGCAGAGCTCGAAGAGCTCTTCCAAATGCCGAGCGTGCCCGAGGATGACTAGCAGATCTCTTGCAAAAAGCAAAAAAACCGCTTTTTAGTAACCGGGAACTAATCCTAACCCGCTAGTATCTCTTCGATTTTTTCTCGAAGGGGCGACCTCCCCTCGTTCTGTGGAATTGCGCGGCATCATCGACCTGGCCCGACACTTGCACTGGGAGTCCAGACGAATATTTTGGGGCAATGTCATGAATGGTGTTTTCTTACTCTTACAGCGATTCTCGAATCAAAAGCTTTGCATACTCTTCACACTAGTGGCCTGCGCTCTTCCGCTTAAAGTGCATGCCATCTTTTTGAAATCCATCGTGACGAACACGGCCCAAGAAAGGTACGATGAGATCCCTTTCCAGCATGAATTTATACCGCTCAACAATATCGGTACCCCAGCTCTCGTCACCTATTCTCCTACTATAAACCTTGCACTGCTCGCTCAGGGTGTTCCTTCAGATGGCAATTCTGGTTTTATATCATTTGTTTTCTCGACTCTTGAGGCAGGTGCGAACTTTGGGCTCATTCTTGCTCCATCAGATTCCAGCAATGAAGATTTTGGATTCTTCCGGGTTCGGCTCTACGAGGGAGAAGTGGAAATATCGAACTCCCCTCGATTTTCAGTACCAGGTTGCAACGGGCCTCTAGGGCTATCTACCAATGGAGTCGGGTCTCTTCGTCTCACCATAGGTTGGCGAAGAACATTGAACGGAACTCGAATCTACTATGCAGCACAACCTACCGATGGTAGTCCTGCCTTTGAACGGCAATGCGATCTCCCGTCTACGGTAGACATCGGACCCGCTCCGCAGTTCGGCCCGTGGTCAATGAATGTTCAGCCAAGTGGACTCTATGTCTCAGATCTCATCCAGGCCCAGTTCCAGTGGGGAGCATTGGATGTCGCAGCCAACCGCACAGTCCTCTCACCAAGTGGCGAAAATTCGGTAGCACAGCTCCAAATCACCTATAGTGACGACCAGACAGAAACAGCAGTAAGCCCCTCCGAGGTGGACCTAACATTCGCTCCAGAGGGGATCCTTACCTTCGATCCAAGCACAGGGTTGCTCATCGCCTCTGGCACAACTGGAGAAGTGAATGTACGTATACGATACAGCCCCGAAGAAGGATCCCCAGTTGAAGACGAGCTCTCGCTATTTGTAAACGATGACTCTAATGGGCAGTTGCCAACCCTGGGGTCCGATGGGTGTGGTGGTGAGGAGGATCCCGCTCCTCTTCAGACTTTTTACGTATCACCTAATGGGAGTGGTAGCGGATGCAGTGCTCAATCTCCGTGCAACTTCAGCACAGCCATTTCACAAGCTACTCCAGGAACACATATTCTCCTTAATCCAGGAAGCTACGGCTCATTCACGAAAGTTTCAGGAGCACTCGGAAGTGACAGCCATCCGGTAGTCATTCGCAGAAACCCTGCGACCACATCCGCTCGACCGCAGAGTTGGTATAGTCAAGTCATTCCACATGGTGCACCCACAACTCGTCCGCAATTCTCTGGCATGCGCTTTGGACCGTTTGAAACGAACGGCATCCCAAACCGTTTTCACCTTATCCTCGATGACCTTGATATCATCGATGGAGGTTTCTTTCTCGATGGATACGTAGCTGGGATTGAGGCTCGTCGAATAAACTTCCACGGAGAGCTGACTGATTTCTCGGCGACGAGCACCGGATTTGCCCTCTACCAGAAGCATTCCTACGGGAAGACTGAGATAAAGCTCTGCGACAGCTATGTACACGGAATGACCCGTCCATTTCACTTTGCTGGCGAAACGTTCGGGAGCGGGATTCAGATCATCGGAAATAGCGTAAGCGAAGTGAACTCTACGGTATTTAGTCTCTCCTACCTCCAGGGGAACGTCGCCCCAATACTTATCGAGGGGAACTTTGTCAGAAAGCAACGTTCCCTAGCCGATACCGAAAAAAACACCGTAACGATTCAGCAGGTGATTTCACCAACTCAGTTCGTCATTGCTTCACAAAATGGTCCTGTAAATTACCCTGATTTTCTCGTCATAGACGGGCAGTCCCGCGCCATCACTTCATTTCCAAGCGGATCTTCAAGCGGCACGGTTACAATCTCCAGCAGTTTTCCCTTTGCTGTAAGCGCTGGAATCACCGCCACCATTTGGGATGGAGTACACGGATCGACAGCAGCTCTTCGTGGAAGCCTTGGAAGTATCGGCTTGTACTTTTTAAGAAACATTCTTGCAGCTCACGGTTCATCACGAACCATTTACAACTACACCAACACTCCGGTGAATATTCACATGGAGGGAAACCTCATCTATGCACCGTACAACCGGGTTGGAACGGTTGACCTCGGCCTCGGCGTTGCAGCGGGTTCAGTATTTCGAAACAACACCATAACCGGGATAGTTGATGGCCTTCCTGGAAATCTCACCTACGGCATTGGGGTTAATATTTCAGCAGCCGGCCCTATTGAATTCACCAATAATCTGGTAGTCGGAAGTGTTGGAATTTCCGGGAGCAGTGGCTCGCTCATTCAAAGAAATATTGCTTACGCCTCGAGCAGCCTAAACTCTGCCTCCAGTGGGAATAACAGCCAAAACATCACTTATTACAGTGGATCTGGCAGCGCTCCGCTGCCGTTTACAGGAAGCGGCAACTTTTTTGCTGGAGACGCGCTCGGATATTTCGATCTCTGGAACTTTGCGAGCGGACGAAATACAAACGCGCTACTTTTCAATCCAATGGAAGCTTTCCGTCCGCTTCAACATACGCCAGCATGTAGCGGCTCGATCGAGATAGGTGCATTACCGTGCTTATAGCAGATATCGCCGCTCTCCCGGCGAGGACTTTCAAACAGCACTCTAGCTTGCACGACTATGAACTCGAACTCGAACTGAAGCAGAGCGGCCGAGGTTATCGACAGCTCTTACCGTGAAGGTCCCAGCCCGCGCTGTCCAGTGTGCTGGCTGCAAAGTTTGTTGATGAACGATAACTTCATCGTTAGCAAACCAGGTAACAGTATCTGCGTCGCCTGGCACGGAAGCGACCAAGGAAATTTCCAGTGGACGATGCTCTTCCAGATAGTACTCAAGATGCTCCTCCGGGCTAAGGATGCTAATTTTCTGGGAGGCAGAGACCGATAGCCCACAGCTCTTCTTGTACGGAGGTGGAGTATTTCTCTTTAAACCCACTCGAGTAAAAAGCTTTTGCATCTCTGATGGCCACACCTCAAAAACCCGCTCCTCTCCTTCTTCTCCCGGACAGGCACGCTCTCCGCTGACAGGGTCAACCCTTACGCTTTGGTGGAGAGTGCAATGCTCAATAGGAGAGACCCCTGGGATAAACCAACTCTCTCTCTCATGGGTACAAGCGGGACCAGGCAAGGCACCTGAGAGCGCACAGACCTCAATTTTCTTGAGGTTCAATCCAGGTGTCATCGGAGTTTCTGGAATCACCCCGCGGCTCATCATGCGATCCGCCGCAGAGAAGAAGAGCGGTCCTGCAAAATCTCGTCCGACAAGGTTAGGATTCGAAGCGCCTCGAAAATCCCCAAGCCAAACAACGACGACAAACCGACCGACTATGCCAGCCGCCCATGCATCTTTGGAACCGTAGGAGGTCCCAGTTTTCCAGGGAATATGACGACTTCGAAACCTTCCAAGAGCAGGAGGGTTCCGAGACAGCATATCTCGCACTAAGTACGCAGCCTCGGGCGATAAGAGTTTTACGGGACGCTCTTTAAGTTCTCTCTCCTTCTGCTCCTCGAGGTAAGAAAGCTTCGTAAATGTTCCACTACTGCCAAGCAGTCCATAGAGCTCGGCAATCTGTTCTGTAGAGATGCCAAGTCCTCCCAGGACAAGAGCAATTCCATAGTAATCTTCGGGTTCAAGGGACAGGTCTGCAGCTCGCAAGAGGGAGTAGAGACTCGAATCATCGAGCATTCGAAATACTTGAAGAGCCGGGATGTTTCGGCTTCGGATAAGAGCATGTTCAGCAGAGATGGGGCCGATGAAATTGCGCTCGAAGTTCTCTGGTCGATACGAAGCGAGGCGGAGCGGAAGATCGCTTAACATCGACTGTGGAATAATCTTTCCTTGATCTAAGGCTAAGCCATACACAAAAGGTTTTAACAGAGATCCTGGAGAGCGCTCAGCCTGTAAGCCGTTCACATATCCTGAAATAGAGGCGTCTGTATATCCGGCAGAACCAACGTATGCTCTCACTTTCATG
>JAGRAT010000191.1 GCA_020434495.1 Bdellovibrionales bacterium
CCCTTTGGAAGTCCCCCATTCAAGAAGAGTCTGGTGGGGCCAAGAAGTGGATCCAACTTTCCAATTTTAAAAGCTCTGATCAGATAGGAGGTATTGTTGCTTTCCCTCAAGGATTGTTCACTAAACAAGCGGAAGGCTCCCATTCCTCTTATCTTTTCTACCCAGAGTTTCATCCAGAAGCAGCAGTTCCACTTACGGTTCCAGAATGTGCCCTTTCACTCACTCAGCCGATTGGCGCCACAGACACCGCCCAATTCGATTGTGAGACACCAACGTCCTACAGCACCACGGTGCGATTCGATCTCAAGAATCTTCACTTCTCCCGGCCAAAGAATGATGTACCGGGAGCAGTTTTCCTCACTGCCGTTAGTAGAGATGGCACACTGGTTCCGTATTCGATCTATCCTCCAAAGGATGGGACTCAAAACCCGGCAAGAGCGATTCTCACCTCGTACGGAGCCTATGGGGTAGAGAGCTCAGTTACCTTCAATCGGATGTGGAGCATTCTCTCTGAAGAAGGCTTCCATCTTGTGGTCGCCCATCCAAGAGGCGGCGGTTATTACGGAAGACCTTGGAGGGAAGGAGGAAGAGCAGGAAACAAGTTGAACACCGTTTCTGATCTTATCGCTGTTGCGAAGGCGATTTGGAAGCACCTCAAGCCCGTCCAGCTCATCGGTCACGGGAAAAGCGCTGGGGCGTGGCCATTCGTGGCGAGTCTCACCGAGAGCTCCTCGCTCTTTGATGCTCTACTGCTCGAGATGCCTGTCTTGGATCCGCTTGGGCAACTCGATCCGGCAGATCCCTTTCTTGTCCAGGAAGTTTACGAATGGGGAGAACCAAAGAATCCACATATAAGAAATATGTACCAGAAGTATTCACCGTGCACTGGAGAGGATCTCTCCGCCATTCCTCCGATGTATATTCGAGTCGGCTCAGATGATGAACGAGTTCCGCCAGAGGGTGTTATCAGATGGATTAAGAGCTTCACAACATGCCACAAGAACGCCTCTATCTTTCTGGAACAGTCGGACAAGACCGGGCACCTCGGTTCTTACAATCTCTACGATGAAATCGCTTCAGAAAGCCTTCGAACGCACTTCCTCACCCATATAGCAGAAACTCGATAGGGGCTATCTCATTCTTCACCTAAAAAGCGAAAGTGTTAGAAACTTCCTACAGGTGTTCCCGAATATCATCGACATCAAACGAGGTAAGTTTCACTACACCCTGTTCATCGACGACGAATACAATCGGTATTTCAAACGCTCTAAAAGCGAGGGCGGCTTCATCATCTGCCCCATTACCAGAGAAGACGTGCTTCACGCTCGTAATACCTTGCGCTTCCAAATATCTTCTTAAATCGTCTTCTACTTTGAAATCATCAAGATTTACGGCCAAAAAGGTGGTTTTAGACCCGCCGGTCTTCGGAGAATAATCCCGTGCTATACGGTTAAAGGCATCCAGTTGCCCCCGAGACTTACTACACCACTTTGCCCAAAAGAGAACTGCGAGTTTCGTGCCGCGATAACGATGGATGGTATCATAACCACCATCCAAATAGGTGACACGGGTATACGGAACTTGTAAGCCAGGAGTCAAAGCATCAGGCAACTTCGTTCCACAGCCACTCAAACAGAACAAACAGCATACAAGCGCCAATGCGCACAACGATTTCAACATTGATTATCTTCCTCTAACTATGGCCCACCGAAAGGATCGATCTCCCCTTTCCCGCCACTTTCCTCTTCACGTTTCTTTATCACCCAGAAAGTATCTCGATACACCTGCTTCACCGTTGGGTTACTCTCTTTCTCGTAGTGATCAATAATGATCTTCAGAGCACCGAGGTCATTAAAATCCTTCAATGCCCTTATGGCCTCTATCCGCACACTCGGTTCCCGACTGTCGAGAAGGATTAAAAGAGTCCCCAAACCAAGCAAGTTCCCATACTTCGTGACAACTGTACTTACAATAAGTGGATTGTCCGTATCAAGTAGGATGTCAAGAAGATCGGAATCTCGAATCAGACTATCAAGTACCTTCAATTCCTCTTCTATGAGATCGTTCGAAACCTTATCGAGATTCCCAAGAATCCCAACGAGTCGAGCAAATTTCTCCCGCTCATCCCATTGGTCTTGACGAACCCATTTCATGAGGGTCGCCGAAGGCTCCTTTACCAGACTCTTTGCGGCTAGGGTTTCAATGGCCTTCCTCGCAAGGGTGGTATCGGTAATATCAGCGAGCGCAGCAAGTAACACGTCCTCTGACTGAACATCGTACCATCTTCCAAAGGCAGCCAAATCATCATCAGTAAGACTCCCGGCCGCTCCACGAACTAGGGCTGTCACGAGATTTGCCGACAGGTCTGCTCGATCACGTACAATTTCTAAGAATGAACTTCGTATCGGTGACACGAGGTTTCTCTCTAGAGCAAGATTTGCGATTGCTCGGACATGAATATCTCGCTGCACAGCCAAGCGCTTCATCAGCCAGGTGAGATCACTATCCGGAACTTCACTTCGAAACTGCAGAACATCTTCCCCAAACACGGAAGAGAGATCCGGATGCGCCATGATGAGGGTGATGCCTGCTCGCGCAGAGGAATCCTTCAATCGTAGAGAATCTCCAACGAGCTGCGCTAACAATGGCTGAAACGCATCGACACTCTTTAAATCAAACGCTAAGGCTGTCGCCATTCTGAGCGCCACCGTGGGATTCGTTGAATACGCTCGACGAAGAGCTGCAAAGCGTTCTGCTTGCGGCAATGCAGAATCTAACACCTGAAGAAGCGGTTCGTATGCCGGTGGATACTCCCTCGCACGAAGGGTTCGAAGCCAAAGTCGACCCTGCTCGGCAGCTCGACCAAGTCCCTGCCTACGAGCTCGATCAAGAATCCCCTTCTCGCTCACAGCTCGAAACTCCTCATTTGGAGCCACCTGTGCTGCCTTAATCAGCGCATCGTGAGCAAAAGGATCGTCCGAAGCTGAGAGCTTTTCGATGTATGCGACCTTATTCTTTAAAGAGATATTCGGATCGGCAAGACCTTCAAGCTCTTTGGCTATCGGCTCATTCTTCACCGCCTCAAGACTTGGCTGCAACGCCTCCTCAAGTCTGTTGGCGTTATCAATTCCAGCCTCTGGACTCATAACCGGCAACATGAAGAGCAGCGAGGCCCCAAGCACAACGACAATCAAGATTATGAGAATCACCTGTGAAGCAGGAACTCCAGTGCCACTCCTCCTGACAATTGCCGGGGCACGATCCCCACCATCCCGTACTCCAGGGAGTGCGTTCCCGCTTACCTGAATGGCACTACTGCTTTTTCGCCTTGGCACAGGCATTGACTCGTCTTGCGAAGCTCTTGCCCTTATCTGATTCAACCCTCGAAGCATCTCAGATGCGTTTTCGTAACGGTCCTCAGGATTCAACGCTAAAGACTTGGCAAACAGCTCAGAAGCCCACAGCGGTGGATTGGGAAGATGATGGGTGATCGGTGTATACTCCCTGTTACTCTCCCCTGCCGGCTCGTTGCCATACGGAAATTCACGGCACAGCATCTGATAGCCAAGCACACCAAGAGAGAACACATCTGACCGCGCATCAAATACCCCTTTTTCGCGGACTTCAGGAGCCACATACACCAGGCTCGAAGATGGGCAATTCTTTAGGGCTATTCTCGGATCTTCTGTAAGTATTCCAACAAGCCCCACCATGAGCAGTTCACCCTCGCGGGTTAACCAGAAGGAATCGGCACAAATATCTCCGAGGGAAACCCCGTGATTATGAAGGATGCTCGCAAGTCGCAAGCAGGTGGTATAACGCCTCTCCGCCTCAGACCCTTCAAGATTCCCCGCAGAAACCTTGTATCCATCAAGTGGGGGAAAAAGAGCAAAAGCTCTGCCAACCGCATCAACACCGTATCCCGAGAGCGAGCAAATAGGTGGCTCAATGTGATCAATCCGTTCAAGCTTCCTTAGATAGCGAAGGATTTCGGCAGACCCCGGCGCAAGCTCAACTCGAGATAGCCAGACACTGCAAGTTTGTTTTTGGTTTTCGTCATACGCGCGATAACCATCTGCTGCAGGAGTTGAGAGCAACATTGACTCAATCCGCACATAGTCGGCGATCGGTCGCTCTGTTTGAATCGGCTCACTATGCTCGGACCGAAATCCATTGGCAACAGCACTGGTCTCTTCAACTGCTTCTAAGTCGCCACTGGATTCATGATAGCTACCGGATTCATCGTGCTCAGTCACTCGCAACGCTCCACTCAGAAAGGACGACTTTAGAGGTCTTTAACTCTATCTCTTCTTCGCAAATCATCGGAACAGTAAATGGGAGGGAGTGCAAGAAGTGAAATAAAGGCACTCTTAGCATCTCTGGGCACTGTATAGAGAGCGGGAGAATCCCTCTCTGTCGAGCGGGAGAGAGATTCGATTCCAAAGACTCTCGAAGCTCTCGATAATCACCTCGGGAGAGCTGAGAGCCCCCGCCCATCAATCTTCCCCCGGCTTTCAAGAGAATATCCTCAACAGCTCGAGACATTCGAATGACTCGCAAGCTCTTGCCTCCCGTTAGCTGAGACCCGAGAAGCCGTTCCTTATTTCGCTGTCTCAGAAAGCTCGTAAGATCCGCCATATCGAACTCGTCGGCCTCCCCGGAAAATCCTCCACCGGCGGTCGAGTAGTAAGTCGTAACCTCCTCGATAAGCCGGAGGAGACTCATGGCAGGAAGGCCCTCTTTCAAGAGCTGATGCATAATATTCAGGAGCCTCGACACGGTCATGTTTGACTGCTCAAACGCATCCGAAACAAGGCCGGGTTGAATATTCTCGAGCTCCTTAAGCTGAGAATGCAGGTAGCTCATGGTGATCACTTCTTCAGGATGCAACCGGCAGTATGAGAAAAGCTGTAATCCTACAAACTCGATCCAAGCATATGGACGAACCCCGTAACATGAGAGCATGCGATCTACATAAGTCCGATCTCCAACGATCCAAGAACCCAAGCCTCCGAATACCGGAGTTTGCTCTTCTTGAACTACATTAAGGCCTAACGCTTTAGCCTGCGTTGGATGAATCGGCGCAAATAGCGCATCAAGAGGTACGCTATATCGAAACAGCGGCTGTGGTCCTTTCCGAAGCTCATACTCTCGCGCACTAAAGGTACTATCGATCTCTATGCGGGGCATCGGAAGCACCAAGCCAAAATAGAACTGACCTTCCTTCGAGAACTCAGCCCATTTTGATTGCAGACGGTGCTGGGTCCGTTGCAGGTCTTCGCTTACTCGAGACCTGCCCATAGCAAGGGTGAAAGAGCCGCTCCCATCATATGATATCTGAAGCGGGGCCTCATCGCTTCCAAGCAACACAGGATTACTCAAGGAAGAACCTTCTCGATTTGGGTAGTTCTGTCGTTTGAGCTGATACCAAAATCCTAAACAAACTAAACTCATGGTAATGAAAGGAACTCGTGGCATCCCTTCGACGAATGCCAGGACGAAGAGCAATCCTGAGACCACAAGCAGCACCGCAGGTTGCCCAAGCAATTGAGAACGGAGATCACTCCCGAAGGTACTGTCGGAGCTCGTTCCTATCCTTGTCACAACCAAGCCAGCACAGATAGCGATGAGAAATGCTGGGATCTGACTTACGAGGCCGTCGCCAACCGTTAGGGTCGTATATGTTGTGATCGCCTCACCAAGAGGCATCCCATGGAACAATCCTAGCGAAAGCCCCCCGATGACGTTGGTAAAGATGATGACAATACCTGCTATTGCATCCCCCTGTACAAACTTCATGGCACCATCCATTGAACCATAAAGCTGTGACTCTTTTCTCAGCTGATCACGGCGACGTTCAGCTTCTTGAGGAGCAATAAGACCTGCCCGCAAGTCGGCATCGATTGACATCTGCTTTCCTGGCAGAGAGTCGAGTGCGAATCTTGCGGCAACTTCTGAAATCCTACCAGCACCACGCGCGATAACGAGCAGGTTAATAATAGTAATGATGCCGAAAACGACGATACCAACGACAAGCTCTCCCCCAACAAGAAAGGTACCAAATGCTTCGATCACCTGACCGGCATCCCCCTGACTTAAAATGAGTCGGGTAGAGGCGACGTTTAACCCCAATCGAAATAGTGTCGTCAACAAGAGTAGTGTAGGAAATGCCAGCAACTGCACCGCATTTGGCAGATACAACACCACGAGGAGAAGGAAGAATGCGATACCAAGGTTAATGACGAGCAGAAAATCGAGGATGATTGTTGGAAGGGGAACGAGCAATAACAGCGCTATTGCGATCACAAAGAGTGATATGAACAGCTCGCTATTTCGTGGCAAATTTCCAATCATCGATTTGCAACTGTAGTTACGCTAATTATACCGCCCGCAAATGAAATTCCCAGTTTCAATGAAATTCCCAGTTTCGTCGTCGAAAGCTGATCGCTTTCGGCTGATTCTACGGGCAGTATTTGTTGCCCCTCCGGGGGACCTCCCGGC
>JAGRAT010000192.1 GCA_020434495.1 Bdellovibrionales bacterium
TCCGTTTCCACCCCAAACTTTTCTTCCGAAAAGATTTTGCCCATGAAAGGGGCGCGAGTCAGTGGGATTCGAACCCTGCCCCGCTGAGGGAATATGCTGCTTCGAATGCGAGTTCATTTATGAACTCGGAATCCCTTCCTCTCCGTTTCCACCCCAAACTTTTTTAACCCTATCTCATTCTTGCTTAGCCTCGTGCGCTATTGCGCTGCTTCATGGAAACTCGAAGCATCAAATAGGTCATGAAAGCTAAACTCCTCCTCATCCTACTGTCCCTCTCTTTCATTCTTCCCGCTTATGCCGGAGTTCCAACCTCTATCTCTTTTTACGGACTTCCACAGGAATGGACCGCAACAACTGGGGAAACCGTTAAGCTTTCTGATTTTCGAGGAAAACAGGTGGTGCTCTCTCTTATTTACACCGAATGCACGCGAGTCTGCCCGGTAACTATTCAATCTATGAAAAAGATAGAAAAAGTGCTGAAAGAGCAGAATAAAGAGGCTGAACTCATCTTAGTAACACTTGACCCGCGTACAGATACACTAGCAAAGCTCTCACGATTTCAGGAACGTCACGAGCTCAATCGTAAACCTTGGCACTTTCTTCGAGGATCCAAGAAAGACACTCAACTACTCGCGCAATACATGGGCGCAAAAGCTTGGGACTATTACAGTCACGTAGTACACAACTTAAAAATTCTTCTCCTCGATCCTCAGGGGCAAGTTGTAGAATCAATCGGATGGAACGACGAGATAGAAAAACTCACTGACGCAGCGTCTTAAGTAGCTGAACTGCGGTACTCTATTCTCTTCGAGACAATCACTCGTCAGAATCAAACCGGTTTTGGTAAATCCACCTACTCAATCCTTCCTTCCCTAAAGTTTTCAATGAGATCGGGCGATCCCTGAACTCGGTGTCTGTACAGACTTACTAGGACCACAGGGTATGGCTCGGCCTATCGCGACAACACAGATCAGTATTTTTGCTCTTATTGCCGGACTTTTCGCCGTCAGTGTCGCTTGCGCAGATGACGTTGCCGATCTCAAATCCGAACTCGAGCGATTAAAACAAGAGAACTCGCAGCTTCGAGATCTTGTTGCCACTCAGGCCGATAAAACCGACAAAATTCTTCAGCGCCTCGAAACAATCGAGTCCGCACCACCACCTCCTCCAGCTGCAAACGTAGCCGCTCCTCCTCCGATGCCGATGGCAGATAGCGGATTCTCACTTCCGAAACTGGACCTCAAAGGTTTTGCGGACGTTGGGTACTACGCACAAGAACGAGGTGGTCAAACCTCAAATTCTTTCACAACTGCAGACATAGATTTCTTTATAAATTCTGAAATTGCAGACGATGTCGATTTTCTCTTTGAAGCCGACTGGCATTCAAAGGAACCCGGTAATGGAATCAACTTTACTCTGCAACGAGCGAGCATCACCTATCGGCTCTATGATTATTTCAACATCAACGTTGGCCGTGTTCATACCGCTATAGGGTACTACAACCAAAATTTCCACCATGGAAACTATCTCATGACCACTGTTATTCGGCCTGAGATTATGCGCTTTGAACGAGATGCCGGAGGTTTTCTCCCCGTACACGGAGTTGGGATAGAGTTTTTTGGAAACATCCCAATGGATGGTTTTGACCTCGAGTACAACTTATCGGTTCTGAACGGACGCGACGAACAGATCACCGGTGTCGCGCACCTCAGGGACCGAAACAACCACAAAGCACTCAACATGCTGTTGAACGTTAAGCCTCACTGGCTTGATGGATTGGAAATTGGTGGGGTCGCTTACCTCGATAGAATCCCACCGGATCAAACGGATCCACTGCGCTCTACCACATTGTCAGAGGAGATATTTGGCGGGTTTGTTGTCCTCAACAGAGATAACTTTGAGTACCTCTCTGAAATCTTCTTTATCAATCAAGAAGATCAAACTTCAGGAATGAAGTACGACACCGTTGGGGCATACGCTCAAATCGGCTACGGTCCATTTGATAAACTTACCCCTTACTACAGATTTGATTATGTAGACCTTGACCAAGGCAACCCGTACTACACACCAAACGGAAATGTGGGAATTACCTCTCACTCCATTGGGGTTCGGTGGGATGCGTATAGCTGGAATGCGATTAAGTTCGAATACAGCTATGGAGATCTACAAGATAGTGATTCGGAGCAACAACATGCGTTCAGGATTAACTCCTCATTTCCGTTCTAACCGGAGCGGAAGGAGGGGAATATCAGAGGTAGTAATTTACCTCTTGCTGACAATCCAGCTCGTCATCGTACCAGTTACCGCTCTGGGTGAGATGGTTGTTGTCGTAAATCCGAAAAATCCAATCGATAAGATCTCAATGAAAGATCTCCAACGAGTCTTTCGGGGCACTCAGAAACGGTGGGAAAGCGGTGAGAGCATAGAACCTCTGCTCCCCCCCTCGGGCGGTAACGCGATGAACTATCTGGTGTCTGACGTGCTCTCTCTCCCTTCAGAGGGAGATCTGATGCGAATGTACTTACAGCTCGTATTTCGACAGGTCATCCCTAGGGCTCCAGCCCAGATTACCAGCTCAACACAGGCCGTATGGATTGTCTCAAGTAAACCATCCGCTATCACCATTGCCTCTTCGGATGACAAGTTGGACCCGAAGCACGTGAAAGTCGTCCCGATAGAGTAACAATTTCATTTTTCTTATTGTTCTCAATTAGTTAAACACCACTCGCGAGATACGAATTACTCCGGATCGACCGTTCTCGGCCTCGCATCTTACCAGAGGGCACTTCTACCGGGAGTAGCTGTATCTGCGGGAAGCGCTCGCCATCATGTTGCTTGGCAAACGGAGCCTTACGGGAAAACAGATACGGCTCGCGAAGTAGCAGTTTAACAACTCATGTCATGGAGCTTTTTTCGAGATGAAAAAGCGATTATTTCTCGTGGTCTTTGCTGCACTGGGTACTGCAGTTCTCCTTTCACTCGGCACACTGACCTATATCGATAGCAAAGCGGTCATTCAATCCTACCAACAGGAACGAGAGACAATTCTCAATTTTACGGTAAAAGATATCGAAGTAGGTCTGAACCACGGGCTTATCGATTTTCTCAAGCAGACGCTCTCACGTGTGGAAAAACAGTCGATGTTTGTTGGCAGCATCGTCTTTGACCCCTCGATGAATCCGCTTATCTCAAAACCGGATGATTACAAAGTTCCTCCCGAGATTTTGCAAACCCTTCGACAGAAGGGGATCGCGGAAGATGGAGATCTCAGCTATCAACTTGAAAAAATCTACGATGATGGCGGACAGGTTGTTGGTGGCGTGGTTCTCTCATTCACATTTGCTCCAATCCGAGCAAAGCTTAATCAAGGGCTACGTATTGCCGGAATCATCGCACTGGCAGTAATGCTTGCGACTGGGGTATTGCTTTACTTTCTCCTCGATAGACTTATCCAGCCGCTCAGAAGAATCATCTCACTGCTGAACTACACATCGAAAGAGCTCCATAGCGTAGCTGACAAGGTCGCCGATGGTAGCCAAAGTCTTGCGAACGGAGCCTGCCAACAGGCGGCATCTCTGTCGCAAACAGAAGCCTCACTTGAGCGAATTCTTGCTACCGTTCAGGAGAACACCAACAACGCGATAAACGCCGAAACGCTTTCTGGAAGCGTAGAAGAGGTGTCATCCCTTGGGGTAAGCCTTATTAAGGATATGTCAAACGCAATCAGCGCTATTAAACAGTCGGCAGACGAAACGGTAGCGATCGTACGAACCATTGATGGAATAGCATTTCAAACAAATCTTCTTGCGGTGAATGCAGCGGTAGAAGCAGCTAGAGCAGGAGACGCTGGAAAAGGATTTGCTGTGGTAGCTGAAGAGGTGAGAGACCTTGCTCAGAGAAGTGCCGAAGCCGTTAACGATACCGAGAATCGGCTGATTCGTTCTAAACAGCTTGCGGAAAACGGCGTAGAAGTATGTGAGAAAGTAGCCACTACCCTAGAAGAGATCAACGACATCTCCGTAAAGGCCGCGAGCCTTACCCAGGAGATCTCTAAGGCATCACAAGAACAACACGAAGCACTTCGTCAAGTTGGCGTTGCTGTTGGGGAGCTCGGAAGTGTAACGGAACAAAATACCGCCGCGTCGGTCGAGTCAAAGCGCTTAGGAGATCAGCTTCTCTCTGGTGCAAGTGGAATCACACAGGTGATTTCAGATCTCACCAACCTCATTCAGCAAGGACGTGCAAACCTCCACTCTCTCATAGAAGTTCAAAAGAATGGAAAGGAGAGAATGCGCGAAACAAATATTTTCACACTCGATGGAGAAAGCGCCTCGTCATCAGCTCCTCACGTAAGGTCGTCTCAAGAACAGCCCTCTGCTGAAAAGTAGGACAAAGGAATTGATGGCGACTAAAAAATATGACTCCTGTTAACAAAAAACATTTTGTCTTCGAGTATCAGTCTGAACGGTTCGCCGTTCCTGTCGAGGCAGTTTTGGAGTTAACTCAGGTAGAGTCTTTCACCCCCTATCACCTTGAAACACCAGCACTCCGAGGCACCTTCGCCCATCGAGGTGTGCTCATCCCAATAGTCGATCCGTACGTGCTTACGGCAAGCAACAAGCGAGAAGCAGTAGCTCCACGCGCGGCACTCATCGTTCATTTCTCTGACCTCACCATTGGGTTCACCATAGATCAGTTTGATACAGTGCTTGATCTCAATAGCGCCACTCATCATCGAGATGAGGAGAGCGGCGAAGCGCGGCTAGAAGAACAGCGCTCTCCGTATATTTCTGAGGTACGAGGATTTCGAGATACCCCACTGATAGTGCTTGATCTTCAGAGAATTGCTTCTCTCCTAAAACGGCATATTCAAGATCAGGTCTTAGAACAAAAAGAGGTACGAAGTCGAGACCTCGTCCAGGCGTTCGAAGGCACTGGCCGTTCTCTCTACCTAAGTTTCGAACTCGAACACTTGCGGCTTGCCGCTCCTGTTTCATCGGTTATTGAGGCGATTGAAGGATACGACGTAACACCACTCTACAAGGTTCCTCCTGCCTTGCGAGGTCTACTGAACTTACGAGGTACAGTCATTGCCTGCGTAGACATCTCAACGGGGCTAGAACTTTCCCCTCGACCTCTTGAAGAGAACAGCCAGTTTCTCATACTGCGGCATCGAGGTTCGGACATTGCCCTCTGCGTTGACCGCATCTCCTCCATTCAAACTATCGACCAAGAAGAAATCTTTGAGGCCAACTCCGTAGTATCTTCAGAGATGGGGAAATTTATTGAGGGTGTTGTTGAACAGGGACAGCCTTCAACGCTGTTCCTCTTATCAACTTCTGGAGTTTTTAGCCTGGCGGAACTCCAGCCATTTAGACGGGAGGGGGGGCATGAAGCGCTATCCTGAAAACCTCTTCTCTATCTGGGAAACCGATATCGGAGAGATGTCTCGCCCTAGTGGTGAGGGCTTAAATGGAGATCTTTTTCCATCTTTTGCTAAACGAATTCGACACGATCTCGACTGGATAGATCGCACTGTTAAGACGATTAACCACATTGATACTTCGAACTATGACTCCTTGTATCGGAAAAGCAGCGTACTTTCTGGTCTTAGCGGCATACTGAAACTCGACAACCTTCATCATCTACTGCTGCTACTGGAGGCAGTGTGTGATTTTGCAAGACAGCTACGATCGTATGACTCTCATTCTCTCAACTATCTTGTCACCTTACTGAAACGCTCAATCCTCGAAGCCATCGAAAGTCTAGAGTCACAATCGTTTTGCGTCATTCGAACGGCTGAGGTGATTGAAGAGTGCAGAAACTGCCTTGAACGGCCGATGAAAAGCTTTATCGCCGAAAGGGAACGAAAGCGAGAAGCCGACCTCGAATCATTTGTTCATTCGACTACAGAAATATCAGACCCTCTGCCAACCCCAAGTAAGCCATTGGCAGCGCCAGAAGCTCCACCAACACGGCCAATCATGCTGGAAGGTGTGGATGATGGACCAGAGCCAGTAAATATCCCTATCGGAAAGATAGGAATTCTTAGCGATTTCTGTGAAGAGAGTCGAGAAAACCTTACCCTCATAGGCCAGCGACTAGTTGAGATGGAAACTGTCTCAGACCCTACGACGGTAGTGAATGATATCTTCCGCGGAGTGCACACCCTAAAAGCCGGTGCGCGCATGATGCAAGTTGGAAAACTCGAAAAGCTCGCTCACGAGCTAGAAACCGTTCTTGATGATATCAGACGGAACAAAAAGCCAGTTTCCTCTGAACTTGTAGATCTCCTCTTTGCGGCATCCGATGCCCTTGAGCGGATGGTTGGCGAAGTAGCAGCAAAGGGTCCAATTCGAACCAAGATTACCCCGATACTCCTTTCCCTACAGAAGCTGACCTTAGGAGCTCCTCAATCAGAGGAAGAACCCGAAATTTCAGATAAGGTCACCCTTACCGTTGCGCCCACTGTGACAGAGG
>JAGRAT010000193.1 GCA_020434495.1 Bdellovibrionales bacterium
GCTGATCGCTTTCGGCTGATTCTACGGGCAGTATTTGTTGTCCTTCCGGGGGACCTCCCGGCAACTTCAGTTGCCTTTCGTATAGATACAAGATGAAATGTTCTCGAGGTGAACATTTGCAGATGGCCAACGGCCGTTGACTTTGCGCAAGTAAAGTGATTTTCAAAGCAGCGGTGGATTATTGGCAGAGATTGCGTCTCCTCCTACACTTGCACTCGCGTGACCCAGAAGAAGCTGGTAAGGTTTTCCTGTAAGTCCTGCATGTCTCCCTCGACAATATCGAGATCGTAGATTTCGGCGATCACTTTACTGCCCATCACTGCATAGTCTTTCGGAAGCTCACCTTTGGCCAACGCTCGAGCAGCGTTTGCTGAGTCAATCAAAGAGCCTTCGCCGCTCGTCAGCTTTAAGCGAGAGTATTTTGCAGCGAGATTCTTTTTGCACTGCTTAATGACCTGAGGATGGGTCATTATTGTTGTTATGTCAGCAAGTGAAACGTCCCTACGCTTCATGAGGGTATGCGAAATAAGAATGGAAAATTCTTCCTCAATCGCGAAGCGATAGTTTGCCATAGCGGTCATTGATTCGGCTACAACTCCACCAATGCTGTTATGAACGGCAAATTGCCCACAATCGACCTCCCCTCTATGGAGAGCTCGTAGGACGTTTTCGGTGGTAAAGAGATACTCAAGCTGAAATGATTTCACTTGTGCTCGCTCAAGATAGTAACGGGCGGCCTCTTCATTAAAACTTCCTTTCCCACCCTGAATTCCTACGGTGAGGATCTCGGGATCTCTCTGCTTTGGCAGAAGTTTTCCGTAAATCTGGTCGAGTGCTTTACCGAGATCGGTGCGCATATCAACCGTGTATGGATTCTGAGTCTGCAGTCCCGAAAAGAGCTCCCAAGAGTCGTTGCAAGTCTGCTCCTTAATAGCGAGTAGCTGACGCGCTCCTAAGGTGTCAATGCTCGTTTCGTCCATGCCGAAGGCATCGAGAACTCGTCCAATGAAGTGAGTCAATCCTTGGCTTCTAGCAGCTATGCGATCGTGCTCTTCGGCGCTCATTTCGATAACGGAGAGTCCTATTCGTTCGAAGAGTGAACGCCACTCTTCGAAGGAGGAATTGGGCATCCGGAGGGGGGAGACAACCATCCGCTGTCCTTCTAACCCAGCTTCTCGCACGCTGTCCGGACCGAACATAGGGTGTGTAAGGAGGAGCTGGTGCTGACTCGGTACGAACTTTAAGAAGAGTTCCTTCGGGAGGACTTTGACAGATAGCACGTCAATGAAGAGCTTGTCATCGGAGTGTTCTCGAAGGATCTCGCAGTGTTGTTGCAGGGCTGCTGAAAAAGCGGGAATAGGTACGGCATAAATAAGAACGGGGGACTTGAGTGCTTCTTCTAGTGAAACAAACCGTACTGCTCGAAAATCCTCCGATGGAATCTCGGGATCATGAACCACTACTTCTTTTTCTTGTGAAAGAAGATCGTAAAGAAGTTTGCCGAACCGGCCAAATCCGAAAAGGGTTATGCGGCTGTTAACGGTGGTGTTCATAATGCTCCAATTCCCGCTATACTGGCGACAAAAGGGCGGTTTTGCAAATCTGAGACTGTCCGAATTCGTGGGATGTTGAGTGGTTGCCGATAGCGATAAAATCGAACCTGTGGTTGGGATGATTCACTCAACGAATCTTCCGGAGCTATTTAGAAGTTTCGGTGGGGCACTCTTTGTAACGACTTATCAAGCAAATAGAATTCTCCTTTGTACTGCATCAAAGCAGGAGAAGATCTCCATTCTCATGCGAACCTTGCCAAAGCCAATGGGGCTTGCTCTTCGACAGAAACGTATGGCCATCTGTTGCAAGAATCAGATCTGGTTCTTTTCGCCGGTCTTTGGCTTGGGGGATATTGAAGGCTCTGGCATCAATCACGAGTTTACATTTGCACCGAGAAGTTGCCACGTAACTGGTGATGTTGCCGCACACCAAGCGGAGTTTGTAGGAGATGATTTTTATTTTGTGAATACAAGATTCTCTTGCGTTTGTGCCGTACGAGAAGATGCTTCCTTTACTCCGATTTGGAAGCCCCACTTTGTTTCAGGAATTGCTCCGGAAGACCGTTGTCATTTGAATGGATTCTGTTTTGAGGATTCGCACTTAAGGTATGCCACTGCGCTTGGTGAATCGGATGAGCCCGAGGGCTGGCGTGACCAAAAGGCATCTGGCGGAGTGCTTATTGATGTGAAGGCGAGAGAGGTTCTGGCTCGAGGGCTATCGATGCCCCACAGCCCCAAGCTCCATAACGGGAAGTTGTACTGTTTGGAGTCTGGCCGTGGAAGGCTAGTTTCTATTGACCGAGTGAGTGGTGAGGTCCAGGAGGTCGCGAGATTCCCCGGATTTTTGCGTGGATTAGATTTCGTGGATAGGTTTGCCTTTGTCGGACTCTGCAAGCTCCGCGGAGAGAAGATGTTTCGAGGTCTTCCCATTGAAGAGTTGCATGATCAGTTGAAGTGCGCAGTTTTTGTGGTGGACCTTCAAACCGGACAGACTGTTGCTTTTATGGAGTTTACAAAAGGTGTCGAAGAGCTCTTTGATGTCGGGTTCTATCAAGGCGCCATCTCTCCCCATATGGTTGGGTTTGAGGGGGAGTTGATTGACGAAGTGATGTCCCTTCCTCAAGAGATCAACGCGTAAAATTATTCTGCGGTGCTTTTACTCCAAGGTACCGTTGTGAAACTTCTTGGATCACTACCTCTGGCTTTGGAGTGTTCGTTTTAAAGTATTGGGTAGGGAAGTCGCGTTCGCTTCGGAGCCGCAAGAGGGCCGTGGAATGCACCGAGAAAAAAGGGAAGAGCTTCATGAGAAAGGAATCCCCAAGGAGGAGCATGGTGGAGAAAGGCCGTCCTTTGCGATTCAATGCAACTGTGTAGTTTGTCGGTTTTCCAGAGCTGTCAGAGAGTGAGGCAGTAATATGTCGTTTATTGTGATCCAAAATGTTGGGGGTGAGCCAGAAGTCTCTAAAGTTTCCAGCAGCTCTTTTCCATTCCTTAGAGGTGAGCAGTGATGACCTCATTGGATTTCCCTTAAGCGGGAGGAGTTTTGGAAACGGCTCCACAATTGGAAATCCGAGCTGTTGGGAAAAGCCTTGATGTGCCCAATCCTGCTTCCATTCAGTTTCAAAGTCCTGCCGTTGAAGTATGGAGATCTCCGTTTCTGGAAGAAGCTCTTGGACTCGTTCCATTACCGCTTGGTAAGCTACGAAAGCACCGATGCTGTTCCAATGGCCATCTGTTTTGAGGTAGAGATTTTCTGATGGCCGTTCCAGTTTCGCTGCTCGCAAAATTGAGACGAGGTCTATGGTTGGAACTGAGCTTTCAGTCGCCAAGAATTGGTTTAGACGTTCAAGGAAAGTCGGAGAATTCTTTTCTTGTCGCTCTCGTAGGCTGTCTGGAAGGTGCTCTGGATATATAAGCGCCTTTTTGGGAGCGATGAAAAAGAGGTAGGGAATTCCTCTCTCTGCTAGATAGTTTTGGCGCTCTTCTAATACCTGTTTCCAGGCGAAAAGATCTTCGGTAGTCGATTCGGCAGTATCATCTGATACGTAGTCGTATTCTTGAACGGTATCATCGGTAAGGCGTTGTCGGCCACGCCCGCGAAAGTACCACCCGTCTCTTCCAAGAATTACATTGTCCCTTGGGCTATCTCCAAATAATTGGACGGTGAGATACGACTGAAGGGTGATAAGTTCTTTGCGGAAACCAAATTGATCGTCAAAATTTTGTGAAATCTGAGAGAAGGCAAGAGTATTGCCCTTTGATATCACCATCATTAAAAGCGGTGTGCTTATGAGGAGAGTAAAAAGTATAGCGTGAAATCCTTGGAATAGTTTATTCATCCGCACCCTAAAATCGGAAATAGATAAAGGGATTGTAGGAGCTGCTTGCCAGTTTGGCTGATGCGAGCAGGAGAATAGTAACTGTCAAAAGTGAATAGGCCGGGTTGAAAACGGCTGCATGGGTTGAACTTTCGGTGTCAGTCTTTAATTCTGGCACTAGAGAAAACGGTGCAAGAGAAATTCCGAGAGCGAGCGTGAAGAGAACTTCTCTGTCTAGACGGAGAAAGAGAAATGGGTCGCTGATTACTTCTCCATTCGCTCCAAAAAGAGCGGCGTAGAAATCGAATGCGTGCTGAAGATTCTCTGTCCGAAAGAGTACCCAGCTCAAAAGTACAACTAGCAAGAGGTAGGAGTGCTGAATGGATGCGGGACACTTCAGGAGCATTCTACCGAAAGCTCCTCGTTCTAGGGCGAGAAAAAATCCATGAAGAAGTCCCCAGCAGACAAAGGTCCACGCTGCTCCATGCCAAAGTCCACAGAGAATAAACACGAGGAAGAGGTTTCTACTCGTTTCGAAGAACGAACCCCGCGATCCCCCAAGTGGAAAGTAGAGATAGTCCCGAAACCACTCGGAGAGGGTGATGTGCCACCTTCGCCAGAACTCTCGAAGAGATTTCGCGCGGTATGGAGTCCGAAAGTTTTCGGGGAAATGAAATCCGAACATGGCACCAAGCCCAATGGCCATATCCGAGTAACCAGAAAAATCGTAGTAAATTTGGAGTGCGTAACCAATGATGGCCAGCCAAGCCACTGTCAAGCTGAGCGAAGAGGGAGGAAGAGCAAATGCGTAGTCGACAAACTCGGCGATGGTATTCGCAATTAGAACCTTCTTTGCGAGTCCAATGACGAATCGCTTAATTCCGTAGTCAAAAAGAGCGAGAGAGTGATTTCGATCTGAGAGCTCCTTTTCGATCTGACTATAGCGAACAATTGGCCCGGCGATGAGCTGTGGGAAGAGAGAGATGTAGAGCGCTACTCCAAGAGGGTTTTGCTGGGGCTTTGTCACACTCCGGTGGCAGTCGATGAGGTAAGAGATCGCTTGAAAGGTGAAGAAGGATATTCCGATCGGGAGATGGGGGGGATGATAGCTGCCGAGTGAAAGTCCGAGATTCGATAATACCTCAACGAAGAAGCCCGAATACTTTAAAAACCCGAGAATGGAGAGGTGGTAAACGATACCGAGGAATAGCCAGAGCTTGGCATGCGCTGTAGCAAGTACTCTTCCTAAGAAATAGGTAATCCCAATAGAGAGCAACATTACTAGCACGTAAAACTTCTCGCCCCAGGCATAGAAGTAGAGGCTCACAATGGTGAGCAGTACATTTCGAAGGAAGAGGGAAGTTTTCCTGTTCGGGAGGGTGCCAACGAGCAGGTAGCCCAATAGCACCACCGGAAGAAAAAGAAAGAGGAATATTGGCGAGCTAAAGACCATAAGCGACTATAGCAGTCCTCAAAAGCGATACCACCTGTGGTATCACTTTCGAAGTGGTTTGCGAAGTGCTTCGTCGCGAGGCCGGTTCTACCTATCTCTTAACGAAATATAGAGATCTGAAACCGGGAAATTCGGGTCGGGAGTTTTTAAACCAAAAGACACATCAGCTGGAAGATCCTCTGCAAATCGGTACCAGTAAATTCGATCTATCCCAGGAACCTGCTCGCGCAGAAACGGGTGTGCCGTTTCAGCATAGACGAGCTGATTGTTCACCCCCATTCTCCCTGATTCGGTCACCCAGATCGGTTTTGAAATTGAATTCAGGAAATCATCTACCGGTCCAACAAGTCGTTCGAAATTTGTTCCGTAGTAGTGAATCCCATAGATATCAACTACGGAGAGTAATCCGGCTTCGACAGCAGCTTTGTTGTAATCAAAGGTTGTTGGAAAGTTTTGGGCGATGCTGGTTGTCGACCCGCTGATCACGGTCCTTCCTGAGTCAGCTTCTTTGATGAGGTTGCTCGAAAGTGACATGAGCTCCACGAAGTTGGTTGGGGAGTCCAATACCTGCATCACCGCGTTAGCAGGGAAGGTCGTATTGTTCGGTTCGTTCCATACTTGGAACCCAACTATTCGCCTATCGCCGGCGTATCTTCGCGCAACCCGTCGAACCCATCTTCTCGCAAAGGTCAATCGAGGGTTCCCTTCATCCCAGTTTGTAGAATTTGACATCCACGATGGGACCTCGGTGAGAATCACTAAGGCATCTACCCCAGGGGGGATGCAATTAATGATTTCGTCATAGAAAGAGAAATTCGGACTTGCGTCTGGGGTCGGTTGAACATTGTCATCCCAGTTGAATAGTACCCGAACAAAATTCAGCCGAAGGGTGTTCCGAATCTCTGCAAATTGTCCACAGATGGAGCCGGCAAAAGCCTGATTGGAAAAAGCGTTTACTCCAAATCTCGTGGTATCAATTGGTTTCCTATCTACACCGTCCGCTAAGTCGAGGAGATCGTCTGGGTTATCTATGGCGTCAAGAGCCTCGTCTACTGTTGAGCTATTGCATCCCATGAAGAGCGGAAAGAAGAGTAGGCACAACAGGATCCATTTTTGGTTGAATAGTCG
>JAGRAT010000194.1 GCA_020434495.1 Bdellovibrionales bacterium
CAAAACCAAACCGAGCCGAAGCTGAACGTGCCACCGGAATAGATATCGTTGATCAGAAGACCGCCCTTGAAGCTGCGAAGAAGCTCCGTGAGCAGTGGACGGCCGATATGATGATGGTGACTCTTGGCGAAGATGGGTTAGTGCTCGTTAGTGATGAGCACCGTGAGGGACTCTTCTTAAAAACAGTTGCGAAATCCGTTTACGATGTCTCTGGTGCTGGAGATACCGTAACAGCAGTATTTGCTGCGGCTCTTGGGGCTGGTAAGCCTGTGTCCGTTGCAGGGGAGCTGGCAAATATTGCAGCTGGTATCGTCGTGTCAGAGGTTGGAACGGTCCCGATAACTCGGGAGAAGTTACTCAATTTTCTTAATGAACTGTAAGTGATCTAAAGGTCGAAGGCATCGTGGGAAAGAAAGCCGGAGGTAGTAAAAAGGACGGGCGAGGAAGGAAGCAGAAGCACGAGGCGGCGTCATGCGGCGATAAGGATATCACCACTAGCTGCCGCAGCATGACAGGCTTTGGCGCAGCTTCGGGAAGGCTTGGACAGTATAATCTTTCATTTGAGATTAAGGGGGTGAATGGTCGGTTTCTTGATGTCGTAGTGCGCCTCCCACGGGAGCTCTCCCAACTCGAGGCGGGAATTCGAAAGCTCGTTGGCGAAGAGTGTCATCGTGGGCGGGTAGAGGTGCTCCTTAATCTGGAGCTGAATCCTGAAGAGTCTTCTGCTGAGATCTCCGCATTGCCTGGGAAGTTTGATGGGTACATGGCTGCTGCTGAGACTCTCCTTGCTCCTCGTGGACTGTGGAGTGAGGCAGTACAATCTGATTTCGCTGTCCAATTGCTCATTCGCAAAGATGTGCTCTCAGAGGTCGGAGCCGAGCTTCCCTCGGAGCTCTCGGATTACGAAGGTGTTTTACGAACCGCGTTGGGAGTATTTCAGGATTCAAGAGCCCGTGAAGGAGTAGTCTTGGCAAGGGATCTCGTCTCTCGAAGGGAAACGATTCTCGTCCATCTAGAGGAGATCTCGACTAAGCATGCTAGTCGCCGTAAAGAGTATCTCGCTGAGCGAGAGGCGAAATTTGCTGAATTGCTCGATGACAAAAGCTTGCCACCGGAGCGGCTGGTAGCAGAAGTGGCACTTTTGGTTGACCGATCCGATGTTACAGAGGAGATCGTTCGTCTTAGAAGTCATCTCACTCGATTTGTAGACGTACTTCAGGAAGATCCATGTGGTAGGAAAATTGATTTCCTCCTCCAGGAGTGTGTGCGAGAGGCGAACACTATCGCTTCGAAAGTTCAAGAAGCGACCATGCAGCACCTTGTTGTCGAAGTGAAGTCCGAGCTCGAAAGGATGAAGGAACAGGTGCAGAATCTGGAGTAGATGATGTGGTAGAACAACAAGGTGAATTAGAGCAAGGATTCTTTCTTTGTTTTGTCGGACCTGCTGCTTCTGGCAAAGGGGTGATAACGCGACATCTTCTCGAGAAATATCCAGAGGATCTTTCGCTCGCTGTGTCATCGACCTCTCGGGAGCCTCGTCCTGGGGAGATTGAAGGAGTTCATTATTCTTTCCTGTCAAGGGAACAGTTTAAGGCGGAGATCGAACGGGGTGCTTTTTTTGAGTGGGAGGAGACTCATGGCAATCTTTACGGAACCCCCCAGAAGTGGATCGACTTGGTTGTGGATGCCGGACAGCGAGTGCTGCTTGACATCGATGTGCGTGGAGCCCGACACTTTCGAGAAACTTTTCCTGACCACTTCTGTGGAGTGTTGCTCCTCCCTCCTTCGATTTCAGTTCTTATTGAGCGAATGCGTGCTCGTGGTGGGGTAGATGAGGCAGAGTTGTCGGTCCGACTTGAGACAACTGAGCGAGAGTTCGGCGATTTTGATAAAGCGCTCGAAGAAGGGGTATTTCAGCACGTTGTTGTGAACGATGTAATGAGTGAGGCATTTCAGACGGCGGAGGATATTTTCTTTCGTCGGAGAGCCCCTCTTCAAGCAGAGCAGCTTGAGGGAGAGCGTCGTCGTATGCTCGAATTGCTAGCGGAGTTAAAAGCTGAGAGGGGAGAAAGATGATTCGAAGTCAGGTGATTTTGAAGCGGATGCTAATGTTTTTTGTTGTTCTGAGCATGCTTGCTGTTGGCGGTTGTTCTGTATTTAGTAAAAGACATTCCCGGTTTGATGGTGAGGAAGTCTTACTTTCGCAACTCCTTCCCGAGCAGCCAAAAGTTATTAAGAGGACCATTCCAGAAGGAAAACTTGAAGACGCCATTCAGCGCTCAATCGGAAATCGACGTATGCGAGTGGTGAGGATATACAGAAGGAATTCAATTCAGAGCATTCCCGAACACCGCGTGTTTGACGTCACCAAAGGAAGCCCCTTTGATATCATCGGATTACGTTCGGGAGATATTATTCTCGGGGTGAATGATCGGTTAATTCTTGAGCCAGCGGTGATGGAGCTTTACCCGCAGGCTGTATTGCAGGATAGAACCAGCACTATTACCTTCAATCGAAACGATGAATTATTTCAGATTAAAGTTGTAGTGAAGTAGTCTCTTAGAACTCTTTTGGCGGTTACCGAGTTCGATTATCCGTCACCTGATCTGGACTCTGCGAAATTCCCTTAGGGATGATTTCAAAAATAACGTACAATTTTCTCAGCCTTTTTTGCTGTCAGGCCGACTGATCCCTCGAAGTTTTGAGAGAATGCATATCCGCCGATGAATACCCAGACCTCGTATATTGCTGAGCGCCCAGCACTTGCCAATCGATTTACGGTTATTGATACCTTAGGGGAGGGGGCGAGCAGTTCGGTTTATCTTGTGGCGGATTCAAAGCGCGGAGGTGAGCATGTCGCGCTGAAAGTTCTGCAGAACGATACGGCTTTTGATGAACACACCATGAAGCGATTTACCGCTGAACTTGAGGTGTGTAAAGAGATTAAGCATCCCAATATCGTACAAGCGTATGATCTGATTGATCTCGGAGATACTATCGCCTTTACCATGGAGTTCGTGCGCGGAGCGGACCTTTTGGAGCTCTTTCGCCACTCAGAGCGGCTCTCGAACGAAGAGATAGATCGAATTTTTATAGAAATCTTAGAAGCCCTTCAACAGCTCCACGAGCGGGATATCGTACATCGGGATCTTAAGCTCGAGAATGTGCTCATCCGAGAAGATGGCATGGTGAAATTGAGCGATCTCGGCCTCATGAAGCGATTAGATCGTGATGGGCTAACAAAACCTGGGCTGCTCCTGGGTACCGTGCACTATATGCCGCCGGAGTACATTACCGGCGGGGAGTATGATGAGAGGGGAGACCTCTACGGGGTGGCGATCATGCTGCTTGAGCTGGTGACAAAGAAGCGGCGGCTTGCCTCGTTGGAGGGGAGGGAAGTCATTCAGGAGCTCATTCGCACACGATTTGTTATTCCTGAACAAAGATTACTTGAAATTCCTCGGAAGTACCGGACCATTATTCGGAAAGGGACAGCGATAGATATTCATCAGCGCTATCAAAATGCGGCTGAGATGATTGCCGATTTTAAAAAGGAATTCAGCGATTTCATCAGTGGAGATTCCGCCCATATACTTGAGACCATTGATGTTGATGGAGTCACTCTTCGTCATGGTGCACGATTGGGGAAGGGCAGAGGACGGGGGCGTTACTGGCGGCTCATGCAGTGGGTTATGGCAGGGCTCTTCGTCTGTTTCGGAATGGTATTAGCTGCGATGCTTTTTCTGCTTTAAGACTCTCGAATTCGAACGAGAGTCTCTTCCGTCTGTCCCGGATAGAAATCATGATGTCGGACCAGGTCTCCCACAGTTTTCTGTTCTAGAGTCGCATCGATTGTTGCTTTGAGCTCTCTCCAAACACCACTTAGGGCGCAGTGGTGTTCCTGGCCACACTTGTCTCCGTAGGGAGGACTTGAGTCACAGATTACTTCGAAAGTTGTTCCTTCAGATGCTTCCAAAACCTGGCGGAGGTTAATCTCTGATGGGATTCGGCTGAGCTTGTATCCACCTTTCGGGCCCCTCACGCTTTCAACGATCTCCCCTTTACGCAAACGTTGGAGAATCTGGTGGGTGTACTGGAGGGGAATAGATTGGGTTTTTGCGATGTCCTGGGCCGTAACACTCACTTCCTCCTCCATCATCTTTGCAAGGAAGATGGTGCAGAGTATGCCGTATTCGCCCCACTTGGTAATTCTCATTTGAGCAGTATATAGGGAGCTTGACCAAGTTACCAGAAAGCTAACTGGAGCTCCGTGGGAAGTTCTGAGGGCCTAGAACGGTTCGATGACAGAGGGGGGTAACGTACTGAAATTATGTAGATGTTTGAATTGGGGCTGGGAGCAGGGCGACGGAGACGGGGAGCGTTGAAAGAGAGCAAGTTTATTGCCTTTTTTTGATCTATCACGGTTCTTTTCTTTAGCTCATCATTCTCACGGGCGATATATAAAGCAGAATATTGGCTTTTCTTTGGATATGGATTTAACCGAGGCTCGAAATAGGAGTATTCACCGCATACTCAAGTCGTTGGCGAAGCTCTTCTTCAAGGGGAATTCGAGTTTTCGAGAGTTCATTGAGTTGGCGAGATCGGCATTCGTGGCAGCAGCTGCAGAAATCATTGAAGAGAGAGGAGAGAAGGTCAATGTAAGTCGGATCAGTGTCGTCACCGGCATAGATCGGGAGAGTACGAAGAAGGCTTTCTACAGTGATGGCCCAGGAGATATTGAAGCGAAGCCAAAGCTCGCTTCGAGAGTTATCGCCCGGTGGGAGAATGACAAGGAGTTTCAAACAAAGAACGGAAAGCCTCGGGTTCTCCAGTATGGAGGGGATGATTGCGAATTTACGAAACTCATTCGGACCGTTGATAGCACGATGTCGCCAGGTACGGTTCTCTATGACCTCCTGCGAATCAATGCGGTAGAGAAGACGGCGCGTGGGGGGGTTCGCATTGCCTCAAGCGGTCGATATGAAGTTGGTGATGTCGCGAAGATTCTTGAGTTGTTGGGAAGAAATGTTGAAACCATAGTGGTCGCAGCCGACGAGAATGCTGAGCGAATTCATAAAACTCGAAACGTACATGCCCGTACCGAATACACGAGTATATTCTCAGAAGATATTGAACATATTCGGAAGTGGCTGCTGAAAGAAGCTGCGGTATTTCATCAAAAAGTAAGAGCATACCTCTCTGATTTCGATGCGGATCTCCATCCGGAAAGGGAGGGCGATGCTTCTGGAGTTGTCGTGTACGGCTCGTTCAGTAAGACAGAGCTCCTACCAGGGGACGAAGAAGAATCGCTGTGAGGCTTTTTTCTCACACTGCTGTCTGCGGTGGGGGTGAGTTGAGCATTCAGAAGAGAGATTGAATTTGCGAGAAAACAAAAAAACGCATGATCTCCAGGGAGATCATGCGGTGGTGTGTGTGTACCAGAACTCGAAATTCGAGTAGTGGGATTGGTATGAAGCGAGTTATCGGCTCGCAAAAGGGGGGGTGGTTATCCTCCGCGAACATCTTCGCCTCACACTAGGTATTATAGGCGGCCAGAGGCGAGGAGTATCATAAAAAGCGTAAAAATTGCTTTTTATTTATAGTACAATAAAAGCAATACCTTGGCTTTTCAGGAATCTCTTTGGAGGGAAGATTGCTTGTTTGGAGAGCGATGATTCGTGCGAATTGCGATTTTTTCTTAGATACTTTTATTTTCGGAGGAGGGGGAATCCAGAGAAAGATCGGGAGCAGCACGGAGAGAAGTCCAGATATGAGGGGAATCTGGGGGAAGTGGGTTCTCATTTGAGTCCTCACCGAAATTCATCATTGCGCCACCTGTCACCAGTAGCGGTGTTCATGGGCGGTTCCCCTTACAAGATTTGCGAAGTGATGGATTTGTGGAGGTTCTCGTCGTGTTTCAATCTCATTTCAGAAGTAAAGTAGCTAGATTACATCCCGGTGAAGCTGGGGTAGCAATTGTAGAAAAGGTTGTACTTCTTTTCGCCGCAGTTATCATTTTAGGTTCGCTCCAATTCTTAGGAGAAAAAACAGAAGATACTTTTGAAGTCGTGCAGGCAGGAATTACTGCTGGAGAGAGCAATAGTGGCGCCCATAGGGTAAGTGCTCCTCTGCCTCCTTCGGGAGCGGGTGCCGGATCTACCGCAGCTTCGCTGTTCTCTAATGACGGCGGAGGGACTGAATTTGGCGGAGGTATCCTCGGAGCTGGATGCCCAGATCATAACCCACACTGTGATGAGCATGGACTCGGCAACGATGGCAATGAGCCTTCCGATCCGCCTCCCGGGCCTGGATCTGTAGTAACGGGCAGCACAAACTGGTTAGATTAGGACCTCAAAAATTCCAACTTTGAAAATTCTTTTCTCGCCGACTTCGGGGTT
>JAGRAT010000195.1 GCA_020434495.1 Bdellovibrionales bacterium
GGGAGCTTCTTGGTCTCACAAATGATCTTATCGATCTCGCTGAAAAAGCGGGTGAAGAATCAACATCTGACAATCAACGAAAATCTCTCGACCGCAAGTTCCAAGACACTGTCGAAGACTTCAATGACACTCTGGATGAAGCAGCAAAGAAGGGGGTCAACTTTCTCGACAAGGACGAACTCTCAAGTATTCTACAGTTTGCAGGAATAGACACGAACAAAGCCGATAGTATCGCGGGCACCTTCCAAAAGCTCGCTGGCAAAGACTCCATCCTCGGATTCGAGAGTGTAGACGGCTCCTCAGTTCGCTACAACAAGCGGATAAAGACGACCGAAACCGTAGAAGTAAAGAACGTTCAAATTACCGATGAAGCAAACAACAGCGGAACAGGAATTACTTTCGCGAAATACACAAGCTCTTCTACCAACAATATCGTACTCACCACCGAGGGAACGTATACCGGCAACTCTTCTGGCTACTCAGTTACAGCGCTGTATGACAGCGATAGTAATCAGACGATTCTCAGCGATATCGCTGATGAAGACCAACGAGTTATCGATAATGGCCTAAACTCAACCGCTGTGCTTGTGGCTACAGGAGATGGTGATGGAAGCGTTCTTCAAATATATACTTACACGGGAACGACAGCCGGATTTTATAGCACGATAGGAACAACCGATTCAGCGGTGGACGAAGTTGTCGCAGATGTGTCAAACAGCTTTAGTTATGCCGCCTATGCTACCGACGGAGGAACGACTCTCTTTTACGGTAATGCGCTAGGCACAATTACCAACAATATCACGGTTTCTGGAGGCACTATCTCTCAGGTCGAGGTAACGGACGCAGGACAGGTCTATTTCACTTCGAATGCGACCTCCTTGGGTGGAGATGGAGTAAATGACGAGCTCTATTACTTCGATGGCACAACCGGCTCCCCAACCGTAAACAATATCACCAACCTCCTTAGCGGAAGCTACACATCCGAGAGTGCGAGCAGAATAGAATCATTCAAGGTATCACAGGATGGAACGCGTATCGCATTCGTGGTCAATGAAGGGGCAGACAATACAGCACTCGACCAGGGGCTACAAAAGGAGCTGATCGTAGCGGACCTCGATCAAGGAGTTGGAAACAACGACTTTGTGAGATTTGAGGATTATACCGGAAGAACCGTTGCGACTCCAACTGGCTCGACAAACGATTACCTCTCCTTCGATTTCGATTTCAACAGCAACTACATATTCGTAAGTTCAACTGAGATAGGTGGCGATGCGGATAGTTACGGCATTCGTCGATATGATATTACCGATATCAATTCTCCGACTCACTATGATGTGGAAGCAACCGGAACTTTCACTACTCAGGTCACCGCCGCTGCGGGTGAAGACGTTACCACAGAAATTCAGCTCGTCGATCTGAACAACGATGGACTTCTTGACTATGTCGGGAACTACACACCTACCACTGGCGGAACCTCGATTGGATACTTCGCTATCAATAATGGCGACGGCACCTACAGTACACTCAGCGAGTTTGGGACACTGGCTGCAGATCAAACCGGTTCTTCAACCATTGGAATCGGGGATATTGACGGTGACGGCTACGCGGACGCGGTATACTCCAACGGGAATGGAGAAATAGTTTATGCCTTAAACGAAGGAGGCGGAGCGCTAACACAACAAGATACTCTGATAGGCTTTGCATACTCAGACACAATCCGCCTGGCCGATATCGACAATGACGGAGATCTCGATATCATCGGAAGCTCTCAATCTGGCGGAACAACATACGTAAATTATGCGATCAATGAAGCTGGCACATTCGATGGAGTATTCACCGTTACATTAGCTTCCGGAGGAGATAACAATTTCGCAACAGATCTGCAGCTCGCAGATCTTAATGGCGATGGCAACCTCGATATTATCTCCCTTGAGAGCACTATCAATGGCACTGAAGAATCTATCTCCATCACCACTGCCCTAGGTGATGGAGAGGGCGGATTTGGAGCATCTCAGAATGCACAGCTCGTTGGGCCAAATGAGATAGGATTTAAGAGTGGAGAGCTCGCTGTTGGAGATTTCAACGAGGATGGCGTCAACGACATCGCCTTCACCTACGGAGGACCTGAACAGGGATTTGCTGTAGCTTATGGCGATGGCGACGGTACCTTTAGCGGAGCTACGAGCTTCGTTTTTCTTGGGAATGGCGGCACTGGCGCACTCGATATTGCTGATGTCGATAACGATGGACATCTCGATATCCTTTTTAACAACAACGATGCTGCCTCTTCTGGCATAGTATACGTATACAACGGGGATGGAGCTGGCTCATTCGCTAATAGCCAAACCTTTGACGGCGGCTCTGGAGAGATTCTCACGGCTGGTGATATTGACTTAGATGGTGCAATAGATGTCATCTCGAAGACAAGCGGGGAATCCCTACAACTCACCCGGGGCAACACTTCGCAAACGGTTGAAACAGGAACGTTCTCATCAACATCTACCATCACCGAAAGCACCATTCAGTCGATAAGCTATCCAGGCACAGTATCAGCCATTACCACCGAAGCGGCCTTTCTCTTTGACACCATTGGTGATGCTCAATTTGCTGATGTGAACGGAGACGGAATTCTTGATGTCGTTGGGACTTTCAGCGATACCTACACTTTAAACACAACCCAAGATGGTGTAGTCGTCTTCCTCGGGCAGGGCGATGGAACATTTGGAAATACCGCGACCTCCACGATACTCGCTGACGATGCGCTGATAGACGATATCACCATAGGCGACTTCAATAATGATGGACGTGACGATGTCGTTTATCGAGTTGCCACCAAGCTGTTTATTGCTACTGGCAACGCGGATGGCACATTCACAGTCACCTCTTCAACTCAATTCGCTTCTGCTGGATTTGATACTTCGTCTGATATCGCTTCAGGTGATATCGATGGCGACGGCAATGTCGATCTGATTGATTCCGGCTACGTCAACATCGGTGGAGTTGGTGCTTTCAATGTGCGGCTTGGAAATGGGGACGGCACATTTAATGCTGCCATAAGTTACACCACTGGAATCCAGTCCGGACTCTCCATCATTGTTGATGACGTTGATGGCGACGGTGCAAACGACGTCTTCGCATATAATGGGAACGACATTCAATTGTACACCAACCAGGATGACGGGTTTGGAACGCTCACATCCAGCGGAGTTACTAAAACCTACTCGACAAACAACATCGATAAACTCATTCTTGCCGACATAGACAACGATAACGACCTCGACATTATAACCTCCGAATCAAGCGGAGCAACTTACTATGTCAGGATCGGTGAGAACACCGGCAACTTCTCCTCTCCTCTTACTACAGCTGACACAGGAACTGGAACTATCTACGATATCGCTGTTGGCGATCTGAATAATGATGGAAATCTCGATCTCGTAACAAGACTAGAAGATAGTGGAGAATTCACTCGGATTCGGGAAGGAGATGGAACCGGATCCTTCGCTACTGTCATTACCAACGTCGACGAGAGTGGATCACCAGCATTTGGGAAGTATATTTTAATTGCTGATATTAATAGTGATAATGCTGGCGACCTCGTTAACATTCAAGGAATTGGAAAGTCGACTTATTCTGGAAGTGGCGCCGTCAACGCCGTTCAGATCCGACTTGGTGAAGTAGATTCAACCGACACCACTCAGATTTCAGCGGCTGAATTTTACGATGTTGATGGAGATGGCATTCTCGATGCGGTTCTCGGTGCAAACTCTTCAACGAATACAAGACAGGCCATTCTCCTTGGTAACGCTGATGGTACATTTGATAGCGCCATTACCTATGATCGTGGCACAGCTGGCACTGTTACAGATCTTGAGTTCTATGATTTCAGTAACGATGGTAATGCCGATCTCATCACTTTCGCTCTCGGAGCCGGCGCAGGCGATGGAACGGCTATCTTGAATGCAAACGCCGGAAGTGGCACTTTCTCTGCAGGGACAAGTTTTACCTCAAGCGACGATATTTATTCGGGAACTCTCGCAGATGTAAACGGTGATGGGAATATTGATCTTATCACAGCAGGCCAAGAGGCCGGTTCCGGAGAGGTGAGGGTTTTCACTGGAGATGGGACCGGAACATTTAACACCACAGCATCAATTACCCTTCAATCGGAAACAGTGAACACCTATGCCGTTGAATCATTTGATATTGATGGCGACGGGGATAACGATCTCATTACCGTTGGGGTCGAGGGAAGCTCAGCAGGGACAATAGGTGTTCGTCTCAATAACGGAACTGGAACTTTTGGAGCATACCAGACAATAAGCCTTGGCGGGACGATTTCAGAACTCGATCCCGATTTGGAAGTGTCAGATCTCAACGGGGATGGATACTTAGACTTCGTGGTTGGGGGAACCGATGCCTCTGGAAACGGGTTCACTACCGTGGTGCTGAACAACGGTACCGGTTCATTTAGCGTTGGAGAGAGTTATAGTCCAGAAACTGCCGGATCATCCGAGGTTACAGACATCGCCCTCGTAGATGTGAACAGTGATGGAAAGCTCGATTTACTCACCAGCGAGACAATTGGTGGGACATCACAACAAACTTCTGTTCGTCTCGGTCTTGGAGACGGAACATTCACTGAGTCCCGCACCGTTGCTGCAGGAACCGGAGCGGAGTCGTTTATTGTTGCTACAGATATCGATAGCGACGGTCAAAAAGATCTCGTATCGATACAAAATATTGCAGATGGTATCGTTCAGGCGACTGTCCGAGATTCAGTTACTGGAAGTGCTGAGTTTAATCTTCGAACTGCAGCTGAACAGGTCACGAACCTCTCCGCCGATGCAGAGGTCACAGGTTTGTTCTCCTTTGTGACGAGTAGAAGCGGGCAAGAAGAGCTGGTTGGTTCAATTGTTCAGCCGACATATCAGCGACAACTATCGGCTTATGGATTAGTAGTCAACGACGCTCAAACTTTCTATACAAGCCCCCAAGGCGAAAACGGCTCAAGCTCCATTGAGAATCTAACGCTCGGGGCTGCTGCTGCGGGAGCGGTTTACACGACTACCGCCAATTATGCCTCTACAAATCCGAACAATCAGGTGGGCTTTACCTTACAAACTATCGGAATCGCTGGGGCGGAAGGGGTCAAACTCGAAGCAAGCGTAGACAACCAGGTGCTTGACGTAGAAAGCACAGGCACCTATGCGATCATAAAAGATTTTCAAGGAGATGACTCGACGTTATATAGCTTAAAAGTAATTGATCTCGAGACCGAAGCTGAAGTTTTCGAAGTTCCTGGGTACTACGATACTGATGGATCTGCGATTTCATCCGCCACTATTACAGGAACGGGAACAACTCTTGTGGCGTTTACCACTGAAGATGACTCTTCCTCTGTGTACTTCGCCTCAGAGACATCGCCAGGCTCCATTGCCTCTTACACAATCTCCGGCGGAGAGGTTCTTGGAGGAGTTGAAGGTTCTTCTACGAATGTAGTGTTTGCCACCGACAACTCAGATGCGCCGGAAAACTTGTTCAATAACACAATCATAGCATTCACCAGCGGAGGGAACGGCTATACCACCTATAGCGAGGTAAAGTACGTAAATCTCAACGATACCGATAGGAATATCGCAACAGATAGCTACTCTGTTTCTGGAGATGGTGCTGTCATCGCCGTAACATCAGAGGATACCGGAGAGGTCTTCCTTATAGATACAGCCGCGCCAACCCCCACAGCTCAATCTATCGAACTCGTAGATGCGATTGATACCGCTCTCAGTTCCGATGGAACACGGCTTGCGGTTCTTAGAGACACCGGAGGAACATTCCATGTAGATCTTTACGACGTCACCCTTGGAACTTTCGCTATATCTCTTGCTGACTCAACAACTCTAGCTGATACAACGGTGTCGGCATCCGGCCTGACGATAAGCCCTGATGGAAACAAAGTGGGAGTGATCACCAATAACGGTTCATATTCCGAATTTGTAGCGGCACTTGACCCAACTCAGACAACGACTGACACAGTTTTCACTACTACCAGAAGAACAGTAAGCTCTGGAACAACCGGTCCAGTAAACCCTCTTAATTCAAATATCCAATCTCTTGGAACAGGACTTCTCGCCACTGAAACTCTTCGATTCTTAGAGGACGAAATCAAAGATGATCTCGAAGATCTCACCAGCATTCTCACTGAGATATCTACCAGCTTGCAAGCAAAGCGTGGAGATGGAAGATCAATTGAGGACCTACAAAAAGACGCTCAAGACATTGCCGCCCAAATCCGAGGTTCCTCTCTCGAGAACCTTCTTTTAACGAATCAGATTGATGCAAACACCGCCCGCGTTCTTTTAGAGGACTAGTGAAG
>JAGRAT010000196.1 GCA_020434495.1 Bdellovibrionales bacterium
CACAATCGAAGTGCTCATGTTTAAAACGGTCGTCGACAAGGTTGAGGATCGAGATACGCAGATCTCTCTTGAGGAGGCTCGTGCTGATTACGATCCTGATGCCATGGTCGGAGACGAGCTTGGACGAAAGCTCGATACCGAGCTCCTTGGGCGTATCGCTGCGCAAACTGCGAAGCAGGTAATCATTCAAAAAGTCCGTGACGCTGAGCGTGGGGTTATTTTTGAAGAGTACAAAGACAGCAAGGGCGACCTTATTAACGGGATCGTACAGCGATACGATCGTGGAAATCTCATTGTGAACCTGGGGAGAACAGAGGCGATGCTTCCTCGTCGAGAGCAGATCTCTCGAGAACGATACCGCCAGGGAGACCGCATTCGAGGGATGATTCTCGATATCGATCGTTCGGCGCGAGGCCCGCAGATTATTCTCACCCGTTCGCACCCAGACTTTTTGAAAGAACTCTTTAAGCTTGAAGTTCCAGAGATCTCTGAAGGGGTCATTGAGATTAAGGCGGTAGCACGAGAACCCGGAGAAAGAGCAAAGATCGCTGTACACTCCAATGATGCGAGTATCGATCCTGTCGGCGCTTGCGTGGGTATCAAGGGATCCCGGGTCCAAGCTGTGGTGCAGGAGCTTCGAGGAGAGCGTATAGATATTATTACCTGGACTCCTGATGAGCCATCTTTCGTCGCACGCGCGCTTTCTCCAGCAGAGGTGAGTCGAGTCGTCGTTGATGAAGATGATCACTCTATGGAAGTTATCGTTGCAGACGACCAACTTTCACTTGCTATCGGTCGCCGAGGTCAAAACGTGAAGCTTGCGAGCAAGCTCAGTGGATGGCGAATCGATGTTCGAAGCGTCACTGTTGCAGAGGAAGAGGCGAAGCGTGCCCGTGCGGCTCTCGAAACTATTCCGGGATTGGATTTTACTCAGTCAGAGCGACTCTTTCAGGAGGGCTATCGAACTGTTCGAGAAGTTGCCGAAGCTCCCCTTGAGGAACTTATGGAGATCGACGGATTTTCTCAGGAGCTCGCTAGCGCTGTCTCTGCGGATGCAAAGAAGATTGTGGAGGAGATGGGGGAGCATGCTGAAACTCGAGAGGTTGCAGAGCCTGCTGAGCTCCTCTCTGATCTTGAACGGCTGATGTTGACTCCCGAGCTGCGAGAGAAGCTCATCGAAGCGGGATACCCGACTATTCAGAGTTTGGTCAGTACCGACAATGAGCAGCTCCTCGCAGCTGGCGAGATTACGGAAACAGACCTCGACGAGATAAAGGAAGCAACGAATACGTTCTTCCGTTCCAGTGTTACATCGAGATCGTTGTAACGGTTTGGGTTTTCTCGTGGTGTGTTGCGGAAAGAAACGAAGGAGTGAATGGCTAGAGGCGAAGTTGGAAAATTGCCGAGGGTGGTTCCTGCGAAGGCAGAAAATCCTCATTTCCGCCCAGTTGATGATGGGAAGGCCCAAACTGCGTCTCGAAGAGGCGAGCCAGAACGAACCTGCATAGGCTGTCGGGAACGCTCGCCACAGCAATCTCTCATTCGAGTTCTTAAGGAGCGTGATGCTTCCTGCGTAGAGCGTTCTCGAGATGACTCGCCCCTTGATGCCTCTAATTCGGAAACTTCTGGTGAACAACATTGCTGGCAAAGCCACTGGATAGTGCTTCCTCCAACAGAATCGGAAACAGCTGCAAGAGAGGCGCGGGTGAAAAGGAAAGGGGCTGATAGAGCCGGAAGGTCCGTCTATTTTCATGTGAATTTTCAGTGCGTGAAGAATGGATGCAATAGCAAGCGTCTCAGTCGAGCTCTTCGACAGAAGATTTCGGAGAGGTGTGCTGAAGAGTTACGTGAGCAGATCATTAATTAAGGTAAGAGAGAAAGTATGGCGAAGTTACGGGTATACGAACTAGCAAAAGAACTCGGAGTGGAGAACAAGGTCGTTGTGTCCAAGGCGCAAGAGCTCGGTATTGCCGGGGTAAAGTCTCACTCAAATTCCCTCGATCCTCTTGATGCCGATCAGATCCGACGAGCGATGTTGCGCTCTGCTGCTGGCGAAAAGAAGCCGCAAGAGGTGATTCGACGTCGTGTTGATAAAGATACCGGTGAGACGAGCACTGTCGTTGAAAAGCGAAAAGGGAATGTCATACGTCGTAGAAAGCGTGGGGCAGAAGGAGAGGAGGAGAGTCTTGATACACAAGAGAGCAGCGTGGCTGATAGCGCCGAAGAGGACGCTTATTTGTCGGACCAGGAATCATCCGAAGCCGTAACTCAGGAAGAGACTCCAATAATAGATGAGCAAGAACTGGTAGCAGAAGGAGAGGCTCCTTCTGAGGGAATTCAAGCCAGTGCTGAAACAGCGGAAGTTCCTCAAGACGACAATTTGGCTACCGATCTTCGCGTGAGAGCCGCTACTTCGGAAGAGGCTGAGGCTCCGGAGGAAGAAACAAAACGGAAAAGAGTCGGTCCAAAGGTCCTTGGAAAGATTGAACTTGCGAAGGAGCCCGAACAGAAGCCGGCGAAGAAGAAGCCAACTACTGCCCGTTCATTTGCTGAGCCGGAATTCAGTGATGAGGACGAAGAAGATGATGATGGTAAGAAGCATAAGGGCGGAGGAAAGAAGAAGAAGAGCAAAAAGCGCGAGTTTTCTCGTACCGATCTTGTCGATTATGATGGAATGGGGCAGCGACGAACCGGCAAGACCGCAAAAGGAAAGAGGAAAGGTGGAGCAGATGAGCTAGAAGATTCCGCATTGGAATCTACGGAAAAGACCGTTCCTAAGGCCTCTAAGCGGGTGGTGAAGATGGATGAAGTCATCACTGTTGGAGAGCTCGCTTCTCAGATGAGTCTTAAATCTGGAGAAGTTATTCAAAAACTGATTGAGCTTGGTGTGATGGCAACCATTAACCAAGCTATCGATCAGGACACTGCGACCATTGTTGCTGAGGAGTTCGGCTTTCAGGTCGAGTCTGTTTCGTTTGATGAGACTGAGATCTTGCTGGTAGAGGAGGAAGAGGAAGTCGAGAAGCTTCAGTTCCGATCTCCAGTGGTCACAGTCATGGGACACGTTGATCACGGGAAAACCTCTCTACTCGATACCATTCGAAAGAGCTCCGTGGCTGAAAAGGAACAAGGCGGCATTACCCAACACATCGGTGCTTATCAGGTAACCCTAGAAGATGGGCGATTGATCACCTTTATCGATACCCCTGGTCACGCTGCATTTACCTCTATGCGAGCACGCGGTGCAAAAGTAACGGATATCGTGATTCTTGTTGTTGCAGCTGACGATGGAGTTATGCCGCAAACAGTTGAGGCGATTGAGCATGCCAAGGCTGCGAAAGTTCCTATTATCGTTGCCGTGAACAAGATGGATAAGCCCGGAATCAACCCTGATAAGGTGAAACAGCAGCTCGCAGAGCGAGGATTGCAACCTGAAGATTGGGGGGGAGATGTTATGTTCTATCCTGTATCTGCTCTACAAGCGACAGGGATTGAGGAACTCTTGGAGGGGGTCCTCCTCGTAGCGGAAGTCGCGGAACTCAAGGCGAATCCTGAGCGCCGTGCAGTTGGTACCATAATTGAAGCTCGACAGGAGCAAGGACGTGGTATCGTTGCCACCGTACTTGTCCAAAAAGGAACCCTTCGTACCGGTGAGATTTATGTTACTGGAGCTGAGTTCGGTCGAGTTCGCTCGATGATGAACTATCGTGGCGAAACTATTCTTGAAGCCGGCCCATCGGTCCCAGTTGAGATCACCGGATTGAGCGGAGTCCCTCAATCAGGTGATGACTTTGTCGTCGTTGAGTCCGAGAGTAAGGCGAGAACAGTTGCTTCTCACCGGGCCGAGAAGAAGAAGCTCAAAGAATCCCGGTTGGGTGGTGGGCCAGTAAGCCTTGAGGAATTCGCGAGACAGGCTGGAAAGGAAAAAGCTGCGGAGCTGAATCTGATCGTGAAGGCTGACGTCCATGGATCGCTTGAGGCGGTCAGGGATGCCGTTGAAAAACTTTCTGGAGAGAAGGTTAAGGTTCACGTTGTGCTTGGCGGTGTCGGCGGGGTGAGTGAGAACGATGTTCAGCTCGCTATTGCATCCAAAGCGCTCATTGTTGGCTTTAATGTGCGAGCGGAGTCGAGAGCTGCTGATGAGGCGGAGCGTCACAATGTGGAGATCCGCTTCTATCGAGTTATATATGAACTCGTCGATGATGTACGCAATGCCATGGCCGGCTTGCTTGAGCCAATTCGAAAAGAGAAGTCTCTCGGGAAGGTCGAGGTTCGAGACACCTTTATGGTTCCCAAAATTGGACGTATCGCTGGTGGTTACGTGACCGATGGGATTGCCAGACGAGGGGCCTATGTTCGACTGGTGAGAGATAGCGCCGTGGTGCACGAAGGGAAGATGAGTGGGCTTCGACGTTTCAAAGATGACGTGAAGGAAGTTCAATCTGGGTATGAGTGCGGAATTTCCATCGAGAATTATAACGATGTGAAGATTGGGGATGTCTTGGAGTTGTATGAGATCGAGGAGATCGCCGCTTCCCTCGATGATCTCAATTAGGATGATCTCAATTAGTCTGTTCTGAAGAGGGAGATCTGTTAGGTGAGTGATAATCGAAGGGTATTCCGAGTAGCGCAAGCTATTCATGAACAACTTGCTGCCCGTTTACTTGAGAGTTCTGACGATCGTTTTCAGATGGTGACGATCACTGGAGTAAAGCTCACCAAAGATCTCCGTCTTGCCAGTGTGTATTGGGTGCAAGCGGTAGGGCAGCAGGCTCGGATTCCTGAGATTCAGGCTGCTTTCGAAGGGGCAAAGGGCTACTTCAGAAATGGAATAGCGGAGGGACTGCGACTCAGATTCGTTCCTGAATTACGATTCTTTTACGACAATACCTTGGATACCGTGGCCCAAATTGATGAGCTCATGAAAGGGAATTCCGAGGATTTGAAGAAAAATGGGAAAGAGCAGGACCAGGAAGTTGAGGACGTGAGAGAGGATATGCCTTTTGTCGAAGATCCCGTCGAGGAAGGAAAGAATTCATGATGATGGATCCCAAAGGGAGCAGTGCTAGTCCTTCAGGCTCCTTGCCATACCCTGAGGCAATAGCCTTACTCTCAAAGGCGAAGAGCTCGGTTATCCTCTCTCACGTGTCCCCAGATCCCGATGCTTACGGTTCGATCTGTTCTCTTGCACTCTTTCTTGAGGAAAATATTTCTGGTCATTCTGCTACCTTGGTTAATGTGGATAGTGAGAAGGTTCACCATCCCTATATCCCAGGCTCTGAGCGGGTATTAGCGCATCCTCCCGAAGGATTGAATCCAGATGTGGTTATCGTATGCGACAGTGGAGAGCTCAATCGCATTGGGGATGAACTCGCTTCGTGGGTTTTGAGACTCGGAAAGCCGATAGTGAACATCGATCACCATCAGTCGAATCCAAATTTTGGTGAGATAAACCTTGTGGAGGTTTCCGCTTCTTCGACCTGCGAAATCCTCTTCTGCCTCTTTGAAGCGTTTGGAAAAAATTCGAAGTGCTCTATCTCCGCTCAGGTAGCAGAGGCACTTCTTGCTGGAATTCTCGGGGATACGGGAGGGTTTCGTTACCGATCCACAACAGCGGAGACCCTTCGACGAGCCGCAGTTCTCATGGATTGTGGTGCTCGCTTGGATCAACTTACTCGTCATCTCTTTGGCTCAGTTCCTCTTGCTTCGCTTAAACTCAGTGGAATTGCCACCCAGAAGATGCATCTCTTTGCTGATAACCGAATCGCTGGTGCCTGTATTACAGAAGAGGACTACCAGGCGGCAGGTGCAACTGCCTTTGATGGTGATGATATCGCTGAACTTTTGCGAGACATTGAAGGGGTCGAGATCTCTTACTCCATTCGTCGAATGGAGGAAAAGTGGAAGGCGAGTCTTCGAACGGTACTCGAAGATGTTGATCTCAGTGAAATTGCGCGCTCTTTTGGCGGGGGAGGACATCGCGCAGCTGCGGCTTTCCGCGCTTCAGGGGAAATCTCAGATATTGTCGCACGACTCGAAATATCTCTACAAAATGCCCTACAGCACTCCAAACTTTCCAGAGGTGGAAATGGATAAGGTCGGATTCTTGCTCATCGACAAGCCAGGTGGAATGACAAGTGCGCATGTCGTTAACCGAGTGAAGCGTATGCTGCGTCTCCCTCGACGTTACAAAGTGGGGCATGCCGGCACATTGGATCCTGATGCCACCGGGCTTCTCGTCTGCGCCCTTGGAAGAGCGACGAAACTGATCCCGTACGTGTCCGGAGGAACGAAGGAGTACAGAGGGGAGTTCGAACTTGGAGTCGAGACGAGCACAGACGATCTGGCTGGAGAGGTCC
>JAGRAT010000197.1 GCA_020434495.1 Bdellovibrionales bacterium
AATTTATGAAAGTTCACGAAAGCCTCTTTAGGAAATCTCATCAGATGACGACGAGACAGACTGTAGGCTGCTAGCCGGAGAATAACCACATTCGGGGAGAGTAATTCCATGGAAGAATATCCAACAGAGATCATTGGGGACAAGGGTGTCGTTAAAGTAACGACAGATCTTGATTCAGAGCAGTCTGGAGAAGCGCTTCGTAAAGCGTTCAACCAGCTTTTCGATCAGGGTAAGAGAACCGTGGTCCTTGACTTAAGTGATGTTCAGATCATCAACAGTTACGGCATCGGTAAGGTGCTTATGTGCTACAAGCGTTTAAAGGCTGAAAGTGGCGTCCTTATGGTCCGACCTCTTGACGGTTTCGTAAAGGAAACCTTTGAACTGCTCATGCTCGATAAGCTGCTTCCAGTCGACGAAAGCTAGAAGAGTATCATGGACAGGCGAAGTTCGGCGGGGAGCGACCGTTGTGCAATTCGCACCGCTCTCCTTGCCGGACAAAATCCGCAGGATCAGCAAACGATAGCTGATCTCGTTGCCAAGCTTGGTTGGCAATTTAGTCTTGCGGATGATGAAAATGCGCTCAGGTGTTCGCTGGAAGAGCGGCCTTTCTGCGTAGTGATTGCGCGCGAAGAGTGCTTTGGGCTACCGGCGGAAAGACTTCTCTCCCTTATCGCCGGAGTGCGGCCCGATCAGGCTATTCTCGTGATCGGGAGTGCCACCGAATTCAGCTCTTCAGTCAGCTCTTCTCCACAGATTCGTTACCTAAATGGGCCGTTGAGCGAGTCTGTGCTCCATGATGTATTGTCTGAGATGTCCATCTGCCTGAGTAAGCCTTCGCCAATGAACGATTCTCGAGAAGTCTTAGAATGCACTTCGCTCGAAATGTTCAATTCTGGGGTGCATCCGAAGATATTCGAGGAACTTCGGAAGGCGTTTGAAAAAGACCAGACAGTTGCGTTGCAAGTTGAATTGGCCTTTCAAGAGGCGCTTGCCAATGCGTTTGAACACGGCAATTTGGAGCTGAAATCCGAGTGGCGTGAGGAGGTGGACGCTCAGGGCATTGATAGGTTCTCGAAAATGAAAGAGGAGCGGCTACGAGATTCTACGTACGCAGATCGCCTTATTCAGATTTTTTTCGAAATGGTCGATGGAAAGTTATCGATCGAGATCCAAGATAGTGGTCCAGGATTCGATGTGAAGAAGCGCCGAACCGTCCAAGATGATGGCACCGTTAAGTGCCACGGCCGAGGTTTGACGCTTATGGAGTTAGTAATGGATGAGGTGAAGTATTCCGATAATGGTCGGCGCATTCATCTCTCAAAAAATCTCATTCCAAGCTGAGAAGGATTCATGGCTTTAAAATTTCGACTTCGTGGTCTCGCTGAAACATTCATTGACTCCGTGACTTGTCCCGGGTGCGGAAGAGTTGGGTCCGATGATGATGATTTTGCGACTGAAGAAACAAGAGTAACGTTCAACGGCATTGTTGTCGTTGTCACCTGCCCAAGCTGCTCCGAAGTTTTTGTCCCGAAATCACAAAGACTAGGAATTGTTAACCTAAACGCCCTTCGCGAAGCGGTGATTCAGGATAGTTACGATACCGGCGAGCCCATCCTTCATGATTTAAGGGCTGTTGAGGAGTTGGTGGAGAAGTCCAACGCGGATCGAAAAGGTGATATTCACTAGCCTGAATAACACTCCGCGCAATTCTCATATTGCAGCAGACTCTGGAGGAGAATCGGGTCGACGGTCTTTTTCTTGATAGTTTTGTGAGCTTCGATAGAAAATATCAAGTTTCGGATACCATTTGTCTCGAGCAAGTTTAATCAAACATTCCGTGAGCGCAGGGCTTGCGATGAAATCTACAAATGCTTCTCTTAGTTGTTCCTCTCGAACTGCTCTTGAGAGTAACGCTCCTTTCCCTCTTGATCCCAACTCTATCGCTTTTATTCGCTTAAAGAACTCGTCATAGTTTCCAGCTCGGAGAATCTCATCTTGATCCTCTCCAACGGTTGAACCGATGAAATTACGAACAAGTTCATCGGTTACGGCGCTTGGCTTTTGCCCAACAACATTCCAGCGATTCCAGAATATCGTTCCAGATGGTTGGAGTTTGTAATGTTCACAAGTTCTGTCGTAGTTGATACCGATCTCGGCTAAATCCTTACGAGCTCGGTTCGCTTGTTCCTCCTCAATAGTACCCTTTCTGAGGGTAAAGATACTCGGATCAAGAACTCCCATCGCACACAGGACGTACTCACCAACAAAATTTGTAGTAGCACGACTAAAACCACTCGCGGTTTCATTTTTCGATATTTGACCGACTCGAGCGCTGAATCGGGCCATGGTTCTATCAGCTATGATAAAACGCATTTTTCGCATGATAGCGAGTTCACGCAGGAAGTTCCCAAGAATAGGTTGACCCTCATCGTCTCGAACGAGAAGAGCGGCAACTAGACAATCGGTGTGGTTCTTTACTGCACCAATCCACTCGTTTCGAACATTTACCGCAACTTGTTTCTCGCGAATTTGATCAATCAGACTGGAAAAGTCTGTGTCGTCGCCCTTGCTTCGCGCTGCTTCCGCAAGCTCTTGGAGGAGAGTTCTATCTTGATGAACCTGTGATTCCAAGGAATCGGAATTTTTTCTCTCTGGATCGGGTTCGAACTTGAACGCCAAATTATACCAGGCTTTGGAAATCCTCTCGGTGATAATCCCTTGTCCCTCGAGACCAGAGAATTGAGCCTCCCCTCTGGAGAGATCGAAGTAGAAATCTGTTACCACCCTTCGAACCCGTGCAACATCTGGGACTGACAGAGAATCGCACTCCTCGCACAATCGCTCTCGAAGTCCCGGATCGCTAAGGGCGAGAGATAAAGAGGCGCGGACTGATGGACTAGGTATAGCTTCAAGTGTCTCACCGACTACTTTGTCGAGTACTATTTTTGGAGCATCGGGTCCTTCCTGGAAGAGCTGTTCGCAAGCGGCAGCGAGCTTAAGGGTAAGTTTGAGTTGTTGAGCTTGGGCTTGTTGGAGGGTGGCCGTTTGATCGAGTTTTACTTCCTGCCGCTGTCCCTGTGAAAGCTGGAAATTCATTTGCAACGTCAGATATCCTAAAGGCCCTCGATAGTGACAGGCTACCAGTAGTAAATAGCTAATCAAACAGAGTTGCCGGATTTCAGATTAGAGGGGGCCATGGGCTGGTAGAATTTCCTCCTGCGCCTGTTATAGGGTGCTTTGAACTGCTATGGCTGCAAGGACGCCGATCGAGCGCTGTCTTTACTTGCGCTGATCCACTTCGCTGCGCTCCCTCTTCAACGCTGTTCCGCCGACATGTGATTAACGCGTGCCAAGGTCTTGGACTCCATCTAATTTATCGAGGAGATCCGCCTTTCTTGCTTCAGCGCCTTTCTGCTCAAAGTGGTACTGAACAATCGGAGTGTCACGGTCTGTAAACTGAACGCCAACAGAAGGCGGGGAGGTTTTGGAAAATATCGATGGATCGTCAGTTTTGGAACGCTCTGTAATGACGTCTAGTCGTGATACCCAATCAGGGTCTGCCAATTTTTCTACCTCTTCTCTTGGTAGTGAAAGGCGAAGTTCTCGTTCTTCTGAGGAAGGTTGGGGAGGAGTGGTCGGAGAGGAGACGATGTTTGTGACGGTCTTCCCTGGTTCCGGTCGTTGAATCTCTTCTTCGTTTTCCACCGAAGACATGGGCAAAGATCCATCTTCTTCCCAAGTAAGATTTTTAGCTGGCGAGTGAGTGTGGTCTCCCTCTCGGTTCTGGGTACTCGGATACAGGTATACCCACGCGGAGAGTCCGAGAAGAAGCATGAGGATGAGCAGCTTGAGAGGGGAAGACATAGTTGATGAATAACCATCATTCAGGGCAACGGTTGCCCCTCAGAAGGGGTTCACTCGAGTCTGGGTTTAGCGACAGAGTATCGCCTTAGTTCAAATTTCGAAAGGGACGGGGGAGGTTGGCCCTAGAGAATCATTTATTCCTAAATGATAGAGATTCTGATTGAGGATCTTGGTGTAACGAAAGTTTTCTCCCGCTAGACGACATGTCCAGCAGGAGTGGCCAGAGGAGAAGAACGGCTATAGATCAAAATCTTCTGCGTTCTCGTCTATCGCGTGGCCGTTAATTGCCTTCCTTAACAGCTGACTCGGCTTAAACTTCACCACACGTCGTGCGCGAAGAATAATGGAATCACCAGTTTGCGGATTTCGTCCACGTCTCGGTGGCTTGTACTTTACTTCGTAAGAGCCAAAGCCAGAGAGCATCACCTTATGTTCCTGCTCTAGAGCTTCCTTAATGAGCTCAATATAATCTTCTACTACCTGAGAGGCTTTCTGCTTATCAACCGGCATTGTGGCGTAGATAGCATCTGCTAAATCAGCTTTTGTCAGGCAATATTTTTTATTTCCCATCGTTCTTCCCCGTAACAATCCGAAACCAAGACCTTATCTTCAAAGTGCTCCAAATTTTAAAAGGAGCCACTTTTTGAAGAGTTCCTCATAACGCTCGTGCTCTATGAGTACGCTCCTCTGAAGCTGCGGTCTTTACGGTTGCCGCAAACCCTGAAGTGAAGTCCGTCCCAGCCTGAATTCTGGCTATAACGTCCTTCTTTACATGAGATGCTTTCAATCTCTGTATAGTCGGGAAAAAATTGAATTTTTTCCACATAGTCACTGGTATCAAATGACCAGGAAGGATGCCATTCTTAAACGTATTACAGTTGGTTGACCCCGAACGCCGTTCCATATTTCGAGCGGATGAACCTCGATCCTCGCCGTGCATAACAAGGTTTTATTGGTTCGGATTGTTTGAGGGAAGTCATGAGAATTTGTTTTCTCAAGTTGTATAGACTCACCGCTTACCTCTTACGCTTTTCGTGGGAAATGTCGATACTCTGTTGCCATGGATTCACCTGACGACGACGAAAAAACAGCAACCCCGGAGATTCTCGATGACGATAGGGTAGCGCCCGGGCTGGTAGATGAGGCAGATGTTCAGGATTCAGAAGATTCCAATAAAGACAGCTTTGACATTCAACTTGAACAGACCCTAAAGGAGACGGAAGAAGCCGTCCTTACCCTGGACCAGGTCAATTCGAATCCTGATGCCACAAAGCTCTGGCTAGCCGCTGGTGAGGTGGTTCGTGATTTTAAACCAGTACCCTGGTTTATTTGGAGACTCTCCAATTTCGTCCTTGGCCGTGCTGGGCACATTGGAGAGGTTTCTGAGGGATTAGTTTTTGGGCTTCGAAGGCTGATGTTTGCTGTAGCGAGTGACTCGGTTTTGGGAAGTGGGGAGAAGGTAAACTCTGTCCGGAAAGCGCTTAGCCTTGTCCCAAGTGATGTCATCGCAGCCGCCGCTGTTGTTCATGCTATTTGTCGTAGACTTGCTAAAAAGCCGCATGAGCGTATTTGGAAGCCAATACTCGATGATGCTCTTCTTCGTGCGCAGATCGGTTTTCGAGTTGGACGGCAATGTGAATCCTTTGGTGGAGGGCGAGGAATGCTCGCTGGGTTCGCTGGCCGAGCTGGACTAACCGTTCTTATCGCTGGCGGAGATCTGGATTCCGCACGGAAAGCACTTGAACTTCTTGCTACCGGTAAAACCATTAAAGAAACAGGGCTACTTGTTTACAAATGTGATCCGCTCCAGGTGAGTGCAATGCTTTTGACCGCTTCTGGAATCGGCAGGGACGCAGCCTTTGGTACGGTGAGCTTTGCAATTGATCCAGATAATCCACCTCTCGTTAGCGAAGAGCAGAAGCGATGGTTTGCAACTTTTCAGATAGTTGAGTTCGTGAGAGCCAATGAGATAGCACGGATTCCAGAAACATCATGGGAGATTGTCAATTGCTCTGATGATGATCGCTCGAGAATTATCGATGCTGCTAAAATCGCCGTTCGACGCGGGCACGGTTGGCACTGGATGCAGGCATAGACATCGCATCGAAGAAGAATTGTGCTCTGAGCTCGGTGAGCTGAAGACGGTCCCGAGTTTAGCTGTACTTGTAACTGAAGAGGATCGTTGATTCTCTGCGAAGTCGCCTACCCGGCAGTGCTCCCTTTTACGGACCTCTCAAGAACAGCTACGGCACTTGAAATGGAACTATTGAACTGTACGCGCCCGTTCTTCAAGAGAAACTGTTTTGCGTTGTGTGGTGATTCCGATGGATCAAAGTTCGGGTTCAGTTCGTAGAGAAAATCAAGACTTGGATATCCCCGTTCAAAATGATGCTCCGCTTCAAACGGTCAAAAGCTGAGCGCTTTTGCCTGTTTTTAGCGGCTAGTATGTGTTGTCCCTCCGGGGGCTTCCGGCAATTTCA
>JAGRAT010000198.1 GCA_020434495.1 Bdellovibrionales bacterium
AGTGAGGAGCTTGAGCTTACTCACCTGGTTGGAGTGGATCACGTGGATCAGCTACTCCATCTCCTTGAGTATCGTGGTAGCCAGAAAGAATCGCTTGAAGAAGTCGTTCATCGGTTCGACTTTGAATCGCTGGTGGAGGAGTACGGCTTAGATTCCTCCCCCGAACCGCAAGTTACCTTGAAGCAAGATTATGAATTGGTGTTAAAGAAAGACTTCACTGAGTGGTGTAGTCTTCTTGCTTCAAAAAAAATCTTCTCATTCGATCTTGAGACCACATCGCTTGATGTCCACAAGGCAGAGATTGTCGGCTTCGCCTGTTGTTTCGATGACGAGAAGGCATATTACGTGCCGTGTGGTCATGTGGAACGAGCTGACGATCAGATCACAAAGGAGGAACTCTGTGAGGCGCTGAAAGCGATTCTAGAGAATCCAGAGGTGAAGAAAGTTGGCCAAAACTTAAAGTATGATGTTGAGGTATTGCTCACTCATGGGGTTCACGTCCGAGGAGTTTGGTTTGATACGATGATCGCTGCGTATCTGCTCCATCCTGATACTGGAGGATACGGATTGACGCAGCTTGCGAAGGAACATCTTCGGTATGAAATGATTGAGTACAATGAGGTTGTTCAGGACGGCCAGCTCTTTTCGGATGTCTCGCTCGCCGAAGCGGTTGCGTATGCAGCAGAAGACGCTCATATCGCTTGGCTCCTGTATGAAAAGTTTGCTCCTCTAATAGAGAAATATGAACTGAAAAGGGTTTGCTATGAAGTAGAGAATCCGTTGATAGAGGTCCTTGCTGCTGTGGAGCATTTCGGAATGCGGCTCGACAGTACGCTTCTTGAATCCATGTCAAAGGATGTAGCGATTCAGTTACGAGACTTAGAGGGTCGAATTTATGGAGAGGCTGAATGTGAGTTCAACCTGAACTCTCCAAAGCAGATTGGAGAAGTGCTGTTTGATAAGCTCGGAATCTCGACCCAAGGAGTAAAGAAAACAAAAACTGGATACTCTACAAATCAGGCGGTGTTGGAAAAGCTGGCGGATGAGCATCCTGTACCGGCTTTGATTCTCGAGTACCGTGGGCTACATAAGTTAAAGTCGACTTATCTTGATAGTTTGCCGAAGGAGGTATCGGAAGTAACTGGACGACTTCACACCCGGCTCAACCAAACGATCGCGGCGACAGGGAGGCTTTCAAGCTCAGAACCGAATCTTCAAAATATTCCAATTCAGACTGAGCTCGGCCGGCGAGTGCGGGCTGCGTTTATACCCAGTGAGGGGAGTCTTCTCATTTCGGCTGACTATTCCCAAATTGAGCTTCGATTGCTTGCTCACTTAAGTGGTGATGAGGCGCTGATAGATTCATTTCGCCACGGAATAGATATTCACGAGCGAACAGCTCGTGAGGTGCTGGATATTCCAGAAGGTGAGACGGTCACTTCGGAGCAACGTCGACTCGGAAAAACAATGAACTTCGGTATCGTATATGGCATGAGCGGCTTTCGACTTGCGAGAGAGCTCGGAATTTCAGTTGGGGAAGGTAATGATTATATAGAACGCTACTTTGGTCGTTATCCAAAGGTGCAGCAGTATTTTGATTCTCTTGAGAAGCAGATGGAAGAGAGTGGCGAGGTTCGCACTCTCCTTGGTCGGAGAAGAGTGATAAGCGAGATAGAGCAGGGTGCTCGGGATAGGAATTTCGTGAAGCGAGCTGCCATGAATGCGCCTCTTCAAGGAAGTGCGGCTGACCTCATCAAACTCGCTATGATACGAATGGATAGAGTTATTCGTGAGGAATCCTTACCACTTACGATGGTTCTCCAGGTACATGATGAACTTCTTTTTGAACTTTCTATGAATTCTTTAGCTGAGGGGAACGTCCAACACTACAAGCTGAGAATTCAGCAGGAGATGGAGGGAGTCATGGAGCTCTCAGTCCCACTATCCGTCGGTGTTTCGTCTGGGGATAACTGGGAGGAAGCTCATTCGTGATGATTTCCTTGTAATCTGCCCTGACACTTCTTATCAGTAGGTATCGTCATGAATGCGAACCACTTTGATGGGGAAAGTGTTAGTTAAACAGACCTTTGGATGGGCAGATGATAGGCTCCCGTATGGCTGAACCTGAATCAGGAAGCCCAAAATCGCAGGATGGAAAGGTCGAGTCTCAAGATAGGGCGCGGTCGCTACCTGCTGCGCCGGTAGCCAGAACGGTAGATCGCGAATCAGCCAAGAGGCGAGATGATGAGCTCGTAAAACGGACCTTAGGTGGGGATCGTTCTGCGTTTCAGGAGCTCTTCGAAATTTATCGCCCTAAGGTGCAATCTCTCGCCTATGAAATTCTTAAATCGCAGGATGACGCAGAGGATGTCGTCCAAGAATCCTTTGTAAAAGCGTATTTAGCGCTTGCGAAATATCGTGGCCAAGCTGCCTTTTATACTTGGCTTTTCCGGATTGTTTACAATATGGCGATTGATTACAAACGCCGTATTGTTCGGAGGGGTGGGGACCCCGTAGAATTAAACGAAGAATCTTTGAATTCTTCTGATTTTTCATCGTCTTATGAGTCAAGTTGGGGTCGTAGTGAAGATCCTTACTCCCAGGTGGAGCGTCGGCAGGAACTCGCGCTGGTACAGCGAGCGTTGGGAAGGTTATCCGATGAACATCGAGCGGTTATCACTCTTAGAGAAGTCGATGGCTTGAGCTATGACGAGATCGCCGAGGTGATTGGGGTCACGAAGGGCACGGTGATGAGCCGACTCCACTATGCAAGAAAGGCACTTCAGAGTGCCCTGGGCAAGAAGGGCCCGGAATAGCGCCTGAAAGAATGGGAAGATGAAATAGAGTTTTTTGTAGCCGGAAGTTTTGGAAGGAAGTGACGTGAAGAACCAACAAGATGTTATCGGCGATACGAAATGTGGGGCAGGGAGATCTGCTTTGCTAACAGATAGATGCAAGTCTCTTCTTGAAAAATATTATGACGGTGAGTGCTCCTGGTTGGAGAGATTTCGTGCCGCCACCCTCTTGAAGCGAAGTGATTTAGCGGCGCGGTATCTCAAGAGTTTAGAGCGTACGCATCAAGATCTCTTTCAATCTTCACAGATGAAGCGTGCTGCTCTTCAGAAGGGCTGTTCCGAGGAAGACCTCTGGGCAAAAATCGATCAACGAATTGAAGCTGAAGAGCGAGCGAAGCTGTTTCTTGGAGAGAGGAGCCTTGGCGCGAAGCCGGGGGTTAATGGCGGTTCGGACGAGTTTTCTTTTTTCGATCTCTTTGGTCGTCGGGTTTCGAACAGCAGAGGGGCTTTCGGCGCTGCTGTCGCTTGTAGTGCGATTGCGGTATTTGGTCTTGGCTACTGGAACGAATTTGCTCCGAGCTCGGATGAAATTCTTCGTGGTGATGATCGGGTTGCTGCGTTAAGTAATGTTTCTGAATCGGGAAATGGCGTTAATCTTGGGAATGAGCCTATTCGTATTATTCATTCTAATCCTGTCCCAGTTGAACTCGTTTCTTCCAGCATGAATCATCGTTCGCGATCTTTATCCGGTTCCAGTATGGGAGGGGTGAATGTCAATTCTGGAATGTTCAGCGAACCCCTAACCGCTGACAATTTTGACCCACGGAATTTTGATGGATTGGTGTCGGGGAGCAGGGCGGCCAGCAGCAGTAGGTCCACATCTCCTTCTTTGCGAGTAGCCCAGGGTGGTAGCGCGAACCGACAGCAGATGTTTGTTTCCCAGAATCACTCTCCATCGGTGGAAGTTGACTGGATGAAGAGCGATGGACGGGTCCGGATTCTTAGTGGTCCGCATGCCCAGGCGCCAATCATTTTTGTGAAGAAGAGAAGGCCGCTTGCTTTACGAGATGTGCCTTCCTCCGCTATTTCTCCAGCTTATGTTGGTGGTGGTGCTCTCTCCGGTAACGGTATCGTTTTACAGGAGCCTGCGGTTCCAGCGACGAGCTTCGCCAACCGTTAGTTAGATCGAAGAACCATGTGCCCTGTGAGTATTCATAACAGTCCTGTTTCCAATGTGGTCGACTCTACACCACGCTCATCACCATGCTCGCGGATTGCTCCACGGATGGTGATGGGGCTGCCTCTCGTAATGTCCCTCCTCTGTCTTAATCTCCTTTTGCCGGTTGCCAATGGATATGCCGAGAGTGCACCTTCGACTTTGTCCACATGTGATGATGTTCGAGTGCATGTGAGAACCCTTGAAGGGTTGACCCCGGTAGAGTCATCGGAACAGGAGCAACTTCCCATTTCATTAGATAAACGCATCGAAGACTTAAGAGATAAGTTGGTAAAGCTGCACTACCAGCAATATCGACTCTTGGCTGAGAAATCAGCGGTGGTGCCAGTGTCCAAGCGTAGAGAGCTCGTGCTTTCTGATGGTCATCGATTGACCCTTCGGCCGTTGTACGCAAATGACGAGCGAGTTGGTGTATGGATGAAGTGGCGAGACTCTTCAGGGATGGAGGTGCTTGATAGCAGAATGCATTTTACCTGTAACGAGCACATTCTCACTGGGCTTGAAACCAATGATCATCGTGGCCTTATCCTTGCAATTCAGGTAAGTCCGATTGCTGTCGAGAATGCGGCGACTCCATCACGGTAGCAATTTTTGACTTTTCCCATCCCTAACGAGCCAGCGCCTACGACAGCTAAAGGAGTTTGCTGCGGAATATTCATAAGATAATCGTGTCACAACAGATGAGATCAACAAAGGCAGCGGCTAAAAATTTCGCTTGATTAAAGTTCTTGTATAGCTCGCCCAAGATCTAAGTATAGCTGCTTCATGGTGTAATCAGTATTCAAGAGAGCACTTCGGATGATCTCTTCAAGCACAGGAGGTGTTTTCGGATTCAGCGCAGATGGAGGAGTAAAGGAGAGAAACAGAGACCGAGAAAGATTCATCTCTTCGTCGCCCTTTATCATCTCCTCGGTAGCACCACTAAACTCCCACGGAGCATTGTCAAAGGGGAGTGTGCCAGTAAGCACCTCGTAGATCATGATACCGATAGCATGAATATCTGCCCGAAAACTCTTTGCAAGCATAGGATTATAAAAAGGAGTAGTGGTCGTAAGCACCCCTTCAGGATGCGGCATAATAACGGAGGGATCCACAGCTCGAAAAGAGCCATTCCCTCCACCTTGGGGACTGATGACGTTTTCGGGTTTTAGATCTCCGTGACCTTCCAATCCTTCTTCTTCCATCTCGGCGAGATGCCCAGTGAGTTTGTGAAACCAGTTAAGGTGAATTCCTCGCAGATTCCGAATGTTATCTCGGAGAGTCCATCCTGGGATGAACTCAGTAACGAGCACTGGTCTTCCCTTGTGCTCTTCTTGACCGATAAATGCGGGGCCAACAAGGGCATTCATACTCTGAAGTCTTTCAAATTCTGCAACTATCAAAGCATCTATCTCTTGAGCTTGAATTGATGTGCGAGAGTATGCACCGGAATCAGAGATAATATAGGCTTCTCCTGGAAATTCATCGGGAGAGATAGAATCTGGCCTTCTTTCGGAGGTGACCTCAAGACTGCGGCTTACCTCTGAGTTTCCTCCTCTAACTTCTCCAAGTTTAAGAGCAACAACTCTCCCTGACTGCTCATCGAAAGCCTTATAAACACCGGCAAACGCGCCTCTTCCCAAGAACCTCTGGATTCGGTACGGACCAACCTGCTCACCAACTGTCACTCTCGAAGATTCTTCCTGTGGGAAGACCAAAGGAACGTCAATTCTGTGAGAGACCTTCGGAAAAGAAAACTCTGCCGGCGAGATAGTATTCTGAGGGGGAGAGAGCCTGAGGAGGAGCGATTCAACGACAGCATCAGGAGTCGTTCCGTTCCGTTTAAGTGACCGAGGCATGGGAAAACCGAAAAGCTCTGGAATCACCTGATTGAGAGTTCGTAATTCTCTGAGAGTGAGACCCGATTCATTCTTTGAAGCCAGTTCCTCTGCAGTAAAGTCAAGAGAGCGCTGAATAGCTTTTTCAACCCCGGTCCGCATTCCAAGGTTTCTCTCCGGAGAACCACCGCTCTGCGGAACATTATCTAACGACATCTAAGACACCACCAAATTTGCACACCACGAAATTGTAACAAACCTGACCTGTTAAGATACCACGGCGAGAAACTCGCTTCCTGGTCACAGCTTGTCCGAACTTCCTCCCCGGCATTCTCTTACGGACCTGGGGGACAAAAATGCGGAGATAGGATAGGCAAATATCTTTCGCTATTTGAGTAGCTTAGCCATCCTCACCGACATCCATCTCAATCACTTCGAGCTCTTCCCTATGTACCTGACTGAGACAGTAAGAGATGGGCTGT